>DASYJZ010000757.1:0-7771 GCA_035995965.1 Longimicrobium sp.
CCACAGCAATCAGGCGCTCAAGACAGGACTTCTGCGTCACTTGATGCGCGTTGCCGGACTGTCGGGGGACGGACCTGTAGGCTCCTTCCCTGATTCCCATCGCTACTCCCCCCGAAACTCCGCCTTCCGCTTCTCGTTGAAGGCGGCGATTCCCTCGCGCACGTCGGCGGAGCGGAAGAGGCGCATCTGGGCCTCGCGCTCGATCTCCAGCATCTGCGCGAGGTCCGATGCGGGCGAGACGGCCAGGGAGTGCTTGGCGGCCGCCAGCGCGAGGGGCGGCTTGGCGGCGAGCTCCCGGGCGAAGGCATCGACCTCCCGCTCGAACGCGTCCGCGGGATAGACCCGCTGGAAGAGGCCGATGCGGACCGCCTCGTCGGGGTCGACCATGCGCGCGGTGAGGACCAGCTCGGCGGCGCGGCCGGCGCCGACCAGCCGCGGCAGGGTCCAGCTCGCGGCCCAGTCCGGGTGCAGGCCGATGCGGTTGAAGGTGAAGCCGATCGACGCGCGCTCCGACGCCAGCCGCACGTCGCACGCGGCCGCGAGCGACGCGCCCGCGCCCGCCGCGACGCCGTTTACCGCCGCGATCACCGGCTTGCGGCACGCGCGAATCGCCTGCACGGCGCGCGACCCCGCCACCACGAAACCCTCGAAGGTCGCGCCGTCGCCGCGCGCGAGCAGGTCCTGCATCACCTCCACGTCCGCGCCGGCGCAGAAGGCGCGTCCGGCGCCGGTGATCACCACCACGCGGGCATCCGCCGATCCAGCCGCACGCTCCACGGCCATCCGCAGATCGTCGCGCATGGTCCCGGCGAAGGCGTTCAGGCGCTCGGGTCGATTCAGGGTGACCCAGGCGACGCCCTCTTCCTCGCGGTAGAGGATCGCGTCGGACGACACGACAGCGGAGTCGCTCATGGGCGAGTCCGCGCGGGAGCGCGCCGGCCGGCGAAGGGTCCGTCGGGTTGAAAACCCGCCGCTGGAACGGCACGAAGTCCGCCTTCGCGGACTGCACCTCGGGGGTTGGCGCGGTGCGCTGATGTTCGCGCGAACGCGGCTACAGATCCTTCGGCCGCCGCGGGAGATCGGTGCGCGTGAAAGGTTCGGGCAGCGGCGGCGCTCAGGATGACATTCGTGAGGGAGGGGCGATGAGATCGCGCGAGTATCACGGGAGGCGCTCCACGATCATCGAGATGCCCTGGCCGACGCCGATGCACATCGAGGCGAGGCCGTAGCGCACCCCGCGGCGCCGCATCTCGTGCACGAGCGTGGTGAGGATTCGCGCGCCGGACGAGCCGAGCGGGTGCCCCACGGCCACCGCGCCGCCCGACACGTTGACGATCTCCGGGTCCAGCCCCAGCTCGCGGATGCAGGCGACGGACTGCGCCGCGAACGCCTCGTTCAGCTCCACCAGCCCCAGGTCGGCGACCGACAGCCCCGCCCGCTCCAGCGCTTTGCGCGTGGCCGGCACGGGGCCGATCCCCATCCGCTGCGGCTCCACCCCGGCCACCGCGCTCGCGACGATGCGCGCCATCGGCCGCAGCCCCAGCTCGTCCGCCGCCTCCGCCGACGCGACCAGGAGCGCCGCCGCGCCGTCGTTCAGCCCAGACGAGTTGCCGGCGGTGACGGTGCCGTCCGGTACGCGGAAGCTCGGCTTCACGCCGGCGAGCGACTCGTAGGTGGTGTCGGGGCGCGGATGCTCGTCGGTGTCCACCACCTTCGGCGGGCCCTTGCGCTGTGGGACCTCGACGGGGACGATCTCGCCGCGGAAGTGTCCCTCGGCGATCGCGGCCGCGGAGCGCTGCTGGCTGGCGTACGCGAAGCGGTCCTGGTCCTCGCGGCTCACGCCGTATTCCTCCGCCACGATCTCCGCCGTCTCGCCGAGGGAGACGGTCCACTCCTTCGGCATCTTCGGGTTCACGAAGCGCCAGCCGAGCAGCGAGTCCGCCATCTCCGGCACGCCGCGGGGGAAACCCTCCTGCGGCTTCAGCATCACCCACGGCGCGCGAGACATGCTCTCCACGCCCCCGGCGATGAAGAGCCGGCCTTCACCCGCCTTGATCGCGTGCGCCGCGCTGCGCACCGCCTCCAGCCCCGAGCCGCACAGCCGGTTCACGGTCTGCCCGGGGACGGTGACGGGGAGCCCCGCCAGCAGCGCCGCCATCCGCGCGACGTTGCGGTTGTCCTCGCCCGCGCCGTTCGCGCAGCCGAGGATCACGTCGTCCACCAGCGACGGGTCCACGCCGGTGCGCGCGACGATCGCCTTCACCACGGCCGCCGCCAGGTCGTCGGGGCGCACGGACGAGAGCGCGCCCGCGAACCGCCCGATCGGCGTCCGCACCGCGTCGATGATCAGCGCTTCGGTCATCTATGGTTCCAGGAAGAAATCATCGTCAGTGCGCGTGACGCGTTCATCACCCGGTGCGCCCGGCCGTGGTTCCCCGGTTGCCCGTCAATTTGAGGTGCACGGAACCACCTCCAGATTTTCAGGCCAGGTTCACCCACACGCTCTTCACCTGCGTGTACAGGTCCAGCGCGTACTTGCCGAGCTCGCGGCCGTAGCCGCTCTGCTTGTACCCGCCGAAGGGGCTGCCGGTGTCGAGCGTGTGGTACATGTTGATCCAGACGGTGCCGGCGCGCAGCGCGGCGGCGGCGCGGTGGGCCTTGCCCACGTCGCGCGTCCAGACGGCGGCGGCCAGGCCGTACTCGCTCGCGTTGGCCAGCTCGATCGCCTCGTCCAGGTCCTTGAACGTCGTCACCGCCAGCACGGGGCCGAAGATCTCCTCGCGCGAGATGGTCATCTCCGGGCGCACGCGGTCGAAGATGGTGGGGTTCAGGAAGAAGCCCTTCCCATCGCCCTCGGGCCGGTCGCCGCCGTAGACCAGCTCGGCGCCCTCGGCCTTCCCCTTCTCGATGTAGCCCATCACGCGGTCGAGCTGCTCCTGGCTCACCAGGGGGCCCATGCGGCACTTCGGGTCGAGCGGGTCGCCGGGGCGCATGCTCGCGGCGCGCTTCACCAGCTTCTCCACCAGCTCGTCGCGGACGCTCTCCTCCACCAGGAGCCGCGAGCCCGCGGTGCAGGCCTGGCCGGTGTTGTAGAAGATGGCGCTGGTCGCGCCGCGCACCGCCGCCTCCAGGTCCGCGTCGGCCAGGACGATGTTGGGGCTCTTGCCGCCCAGCTCCAGCGACACGCGCTTGAGCGTTCCCGCCGCCTCGCGCTGGATGATCTTGCCGACCGCGGTGGAGCCGGTGAAGGCGATCTTGTCCACGTCGGGGTGCGCCACCAGTGCCGCGCCCGCCGTCTCGCCGAAGCCGGTGACCACGTTCAGCACGCCGGACGGGAGCCCGGCCTCGGCGCAGGCGCGCGCCAGCTCCAGCGCGGTGAGCGGCGTCTGCTCGGCGGGCTTGAGGACGACGGTGTTCCCGCAGGCCAGCGCCGGCGCGACCTTCCAGGCGGCCATCTGGAGCGGGTAGTTCCAGGGGATGATCTGGCCGCAGACGCCGATCGGCTCGCGCCGCGTGTAGTTGAGATACGGCCCGGGGACGGGGATCACGTCGCCGTCGATCTTGTCCGCCCAGCCGCCGTAGTAGCGGAAGCACTCGATGGCGCCCTCCACGTCGAACATCCGCGCCTCGCGCACGGGCTTGCCGTTGTCCATCGTCTCCAGCCGCGCCAGGTCGTCGGCGCGCACCTCCAGCGCGTCGGCGATGGCGAAGAGGAGCTTGCCGCGCTTGCGCGCGTCCATCCCGCTCCACGTCCCCTCGTCGAAGGTGCGGCGCGCGGCCGCCACGGCGCGGTCCACGTCGGCCGCAACGCCCTCGGCGACCTGAGTGAGCACCTCGCCGGTGGCGGGATTCACGGTGGCGAAGGTCTTCCCCGACGCCGCGTCCACCCACTCGCCGTCGATGAACAGCCTGCCGGGCGACACCGCCGCCGCACTCTCCGTCGTAGCCATCGTAGTTCGAATCTGCTGTGGTGGATGATGCCAAGTCGCGGATCGGGCCCGGCGCCGTCGCGGACGCGATCAGCCGCGGACGCGCCGAAACGCAAAGGGAACCGGGCAACTGCCCGGCTCCCCCGCATCCCTCGCGCCGCGGGCCTACTTGCCGGTGAAGTGCGGCGCGCGCTTCTCCACGTAGGCGGTGAGGCCTTCCTTGGCGTCGCTGGAGTTGAAGAGGAGCGCCTGCAGCTCGCGCTCCAGCGCCAAGCCCTGCTCCAGCGGCAGCGCGCCGCCGGTCTGGCACGCGCGCTTGATGTTGCCCACCGCGAACGTGGCCTTGTTGGGCCGCGTGAACTGCCTGGCGTACTCCAGCACCTGGTCCAGGAATGCGTCGCGGCTCTCCGCGTCGAGGATGCGGTTCACGATCCCGTACTTCTCCGCCGTCTCGAAGTCGAAGTTCGAGCCCTCGGCCATGAGCTGGATCGCCTTCGACGTCCCTACCAGCCGGGTGAGCCGCTGCGTGCCGCCGGTGCCGGGGAGCACGCCCAGGGAGACCTCGGGGAGGCCGACCTTCCCCGCGTTGCGGCGGGCGATCCGCAGGTCCGCGGCCATGGCGATCTCGAGCCCGCCGCCCACGGTGTGCCCGTTCAGCGCGGCGATCACCAGCTTGGGCGTGTGCTCCAGCCGCAGCAGGGTCTCGTTGGCGTGCAGGCAGAAGTAGTACTTCCAGGTGGGGTCGGCCTTCTGCAGCATGTTGATGTTGGCGCCCGCGCAGAAGAACTTCTCGCCCGCGCCCACGATCACGATCACGTCCACCGCGGTGTCGAAGCGCGCCCGCAGCACGGCCGCGTCGATCTGGCGCATCATCTCGTGCGTGTACGTGTTCGCCGGCGGGTCGTCGAGGGTCAGGATGGCGACGCCGTCCCGCACGTCGTAGTGCACCAGCGTCTTCTCGGCGGTATCCTGCGGTACGTCTACGGTCGCGGTAGCCATCAGTCTCTCCGGAATGGTGAAGGGTCAGCACGCCGTTCGGCGCTCACTCTCGGTCTCCAGCACCTGGCACCTGGCACTTGGCACTTTTGGCACTTTCCCTTACGCCGCCGCCGTGCGCCAGATCGGCTGCGTCTCGCCCGCGGCCGAGTCGCCCGCGCCCTCCGGCACCTGGGCGCCGTCGGGGAGGTAGCCGTAGACGAAGATGCGGTACATGTCGTCCACCAGCCGCTCCACCGGCGGGTCCACCTCGGGCTGGTGCCAGTTGTACAGCCAGTTCATCATCCCGAAGAGCGAGAAGGTGGCGACCCGCGGGTCCACCCCGCCCTCGGGGCGGATCTCGCGCAGGATCCCCGTCACGATCTCGGTCAGCCGGCGCTTCCTGGCGTTCACCGTGCGGCGGTAGTCGCCGGTGAGCGACTCGCTCTCGTGGCTCAGCACCTTCATCTCGGCCTTGGCCCCGATGAAGTAGCGGAGATGGTTCTCCATCAGGATGCGCAGCTTGCGGTGGGGCTCCTCCACCCCCTCCAGCATCCGCTCCAGGTTCCCCGTGAGCGTGCCGAAGGCGTGGTCCTGGATCAGGAAGAGGAGCTCCTCCTTGCTGTCGAAATAGTAGTACAGCCCCGACAGGCTCACCCCGGTGGCGCGGGCGATGTCGCGGATCGAGGCCTGGTGGTACCCCTTCTCGGCGAAGATCGCGGCGGCCGTGCGGAGGATGCTCTCCAGCTTCTCGTCGTAGGCGCTGCGCTCGTCCGTCATCGCGGGGGGCCGGTGTGCCTGGTTCGAACGTCCGTCAACCTATCCCGCGCCCCGCGGCCGGGCAAGCCGAGGCGGCCGGCGCGGCTTGACCAACCCCAAGCGCCGCAGTAGCTTGCTGAGGCTCCTCCCCACACGGATGGAACTCTCCTCCGCCCCGGCCGAATGATCCGCTTCCGCCGCTCCGCCGCGCGTCTCGCGGCGCCGCTCCTCCTCTGCGCCACAGTCGCCGCGTGCGGCGATTCACCCACGCTGCCGACCTCGTTCGCGCGCGACGCGGGGGGCGTGACCTGGGTGGCGGTGCGCGAGCCGGCCGGGCTCCCCGACGCGCGCAGCTGGCTCCCCTACCTCTCCGCGGCCGACGCGGCGCGCGTGCGCCAGGCGCAGGCCGCGGCGGACGCCGAGCGCGCGGCGGGGCGGCTGGAGGCGGCACAGGAGATGGACGCCGAGGCGCGCCTCTCCGCCGCGTCGCTGCTGGCGGCCGATCCGCCGCCGGTGCGCATCCGCGCGGCGCTGGGCGCGCTGCTCCAGTGGGAGTCGCGCGCCGCCGAGCGGCTGGACGCGGGGCGCTACCCGGCGCTGCGGGCCACGGCCGCCGTCGTCTCCGCGCGCCGCGCCGAGGCCGAGGCCGCCCTGGCGCGCGACGAGCCGCGCATCGCCGTGCTGCGCGTGGCCGAGGGCGCCGAGGCGGCGCGGAGCGCGTCGCCGGTGGCGGTGGCGCTGCGGCTGGTGGACCGCGCCGAGCAGCGCATCGACGGCGACCCCTCCCCCTCGGCGAACCTGCGGCGCGCGCGGCTCCTGCTCCGGCTCTCGCGCGAGGCGATGGCCACCGGCGACCAGACGCGGGCGATGAAGCGCGCGTTCTACGCCCTTCAGCTCATCGACGCCGACGACGCGCGGCCCGGGCGCTGAACGGCCGCACGCGGGACGGTTGAAGGCCGGGGCGCGCGCGGTTAGCTTTCGTCGCCGCCCGGATGGCGAAATCGGTATACGCAGCAGACTCAAAATCTGCCGCCCGCAAGGGCTTGTCGGTTCGAGTCCGACTCCGGGCACTGCAACGGCGGGCCGCGCGAAGGTGCGCGGCCCGCCGCCGTCTATCCCGAATCCGGAAAAGAGACTGGTCTCACGCGAGCCGCGGAGACGCGGAGCGGTGGATCGGCTGACGATTTCGAGCGCGGTCTGCCCTGGGCCGTGCGTGACCGAGGCGATCGTCCCCTCACGCACATCGCTAACGGATTCGATCAGGGGATGTAGAGCACGCCGGGAGCCTCGTGCAGCCCCCGGGCGTCCCTTCAACAAATTTCGATGTACTCAGCGCGAGCGCCTGCCTGCAGCCACGTCCCGCGGAGGACACCCGCAATGGGAGCGGCATTTTGGCGCCGATTCGACATTTGGCCGATCCGCGCCCCGCGCCATTCTCCCGTGAAATGGCCGTTTTCCAGTGCGCGGCCTCCGCAGCGTTGACCCAGACCCCCGTCCTGTAGAGCTTTAGCGCGCCTCGCGCAGTGCCACTCGTGCGATTCGGCGCGGTTCCCACAGCCGCGCGTGGACCTCCTCTCGTTCCCCGTGACGACATGTCTGCCCGCCTTCGGCTCCGCTCCGGGGCCGCGCCCGCGTTCCTTGCGACGGCGCTCCTGCTTGTGCTCGGCGCCTGCTCCGACCGCGGCGACCCGGTCGCCGCGCCCACTCCGGAGTCCCCCACGCCGCAGCCGCTGCTGGTCCAGAGCGTCCTCTGCAACGGCGACGTCCGCGCGGGGACGGTGAGCTGCGGCGGCACCGCGCTCCCCTCCAGCGCCCGGGGCTACATCCTGGTGGGCGGGCAGGGGCTGTACGTGCAGCTCACCTCGTCGAACATCGTGGTCAGCCCCGGCGTGTTCAGCTTCGACGTGACGGTGCAGAACCTGGTCCCGCAGCCGATGGGGACCACCGACGGCACCACCGCCGACGCCGCCGGGGTGCGGGTGCTCTTCGCCAGCGGGCCCGTGGTCACCAGCGGGAGCGGAAACCTGAGCGTCGCCAACCCCGACGGGGTGGGGGCGTACACCGCCGCCAGCCAGCCCTACTTCCAGTATTCGGGCGCGCTCAACGGG
>DASYJZ010000758.1:0-4150 GCA_035995965.1 Longimicrobium sp.
CGCCGTGCTGACGCTGCGCCCGGGCTACGCCTGGGGGAACCGTCCCTTCGCCGAGCACGGCTCGCCGCACGACACCGACTCGCACGTGCCCATCATCTTCTACGGCGCGCCGTTCCGCCCCGGGATGAACCCCGGGTTCGCGCGCACCGTCGACATCGCGCCCACGCTGGCCCGCGCCCTCGGCGTGAACCCGACCGAGCCGCTCGACGGCCACGTGCTCACCGCCGCGTTCCGGTGAGCCGGCCGAAAGGGGCAGCGGGTGAACCAGGTGGTCGAACGCTGGCGGGGTTGGACCGGGATGAAGCTGTGGCGGATTGGCGCGGCTATCTTTCGTGGAACCCTGTCCCGGAGCTGCCAGATGGAAGGCACGATCACCGTCCAGAGGATCGACGGCGAGCTCGGAGTCGTGTTTCCCGACGAGACGATCGAGCGGCTGCAACTCGCCGAGGGAGACACGTTCCGGGTCACGACGGAAGAGAAGGGGATCCTGCTGATCCCGATCGCCCCGGTGTCCGAACGCGTAAGGGAGGCCTATCGCCGCGGCGCGGACAAATACCGGAATGCACTGCGGCAGATGGCGGATGACGAATGAATGGCCTCGCGGCGCATGACCTCCTCCCCGAGCTGCTCCCACCCCGCGGCTACGTTCGTCCCGACGAGGTCGCGCCGGCCGGCGACCCGTCGAGGGCGGGACGCGAAGCGGCCTGTGCGCTCGTTTCCGGAGCGATCGACCAGGCACTCGGCGGCCTGCCATCCGAGTCGCTGGTGCTGCTGGACGAGGCTCGCTCCGCGGCGGCGGGCGCCGACGCGTCGATGCGCCTGATGGTGGCGCTCAACCGCACGCAGGCGCTGCTCGAATCCGGCGACCTCGCCGCCGCGGACGACGAGGCGGCGTGGGCGTTGCGGCTGGCGCGGCGCGAGAGGCGGGACCGCTGGGCCGCGCTCGCCGGCCTCTCGGCGGCCCTGGTGCACCTCGCGCGCGGGCGCCGCAACCACGCGCGCACCCGCCTGGGCGAGGCCGTCCGCCAGTTCGCGCGCGACGGCGACGCGCTCCGCCGGCTCCAGTGCCACTACCTCTTCGGCGAGATCGCCTACCTCGCCGAAGACCCAATCCGCGCCGGCTCGCACTACCGCGACGCGCTCGGCGTCGCGCGCGCGGCGCACGAGCAGGCGTGGATAGAGCTGCTCACCCTCAGGTTCGAGCACCGCTGAAGTTCCGCGTCCCGCCTCGCAACACCCCACGGACCGCCCCTCCCCATCCCGATCTCGGTTGGTGATCATTCCCTGCCTCGTCTGCGCAGGGCGGCGCAAACGGTACCGTCCACTTGTATGGCTACTTCGGCTGTTTTGGCCGAAACGCAGGGATGCTCTCCGTGCTGCTGAAGGGGTGGCGCGAGCTTGGCCCGTCCCCGGTGGCACCTGTTGCTGCCTCGGCAATCTACACAAGTAATTCTCTCGCAACAATTTGAAATGTGAACAGAAGGATTGCTGGCGTACGTCGGGGCCATGAGGCACACGGAGACACAAACGTTTTACTTGACGAAGACGACGTCCATAATTACGATCCGCACAGTCGCTAATGCGACGGGAAAAGAGACGCACATGGACCGACTGGCGCCGCCCGGTTGAGAACGGGCTCCCGGCGCGCGCTTCCTCGGCACTCGTGCGGCAGGGTACATCCCGCTCCCGTCCCAGGCGAAAGGCAGTGCGGATGTGCTGGACACGAGCGACCGGGGCGAGCCCGCCCCTGCTCCCGCCGGGAGCCCCTTTCTCACCACGAACGCAGGAGGATTCCGATGCGCAGACGCCTCAACCTGCTCGCCCTCGCCGTGATCTCCGGGGGCGGAGGACTGCTCGCCGCGCCCGCCCCGCTGCAGGCGACCTACTACGATCCCAAGCGGATCTTCGTCGAGTCGTGCTGCGATGCCACGGGTCCCTATGGGCTCATCTTTCACTGCTGCTCGGAGACGGGCTGCATCGTGACGGCGCGCGGCTGCTCCAAGCTCTGAAACCGGTAGATGGCCACCAAGGACCTGCGGGTAACCAGGAACTCCTGAGAGGAGAGGGACCATGAACCGTCGTCTCAACCTGCTCGCCGCCGCCGTCATCTTCGGCGGGATCTCGTCGCTTGCCGGGCCGCGGCCGGCGCAGGCCACCTACATCGATCCATTCCGCGCGGAGGTCGGCGTGACGTACTGCTGTCGCAGCGGCATCAACGCGCGCTGCTGCTCCAACACCGGGTGCATGACTCGGGACGGGGTGTGCCTGGTCGTCGGCTGATCCCCCGCGGGCGGGGCGGACCGTTCCGTCCCGCCTTCGACTCACCCTTGCAACGCGACACCGCCGTGTCACTCGATTCCATCCGCTCGACCGGGCGCCACGCCGCCGCGGGCCTCCTGCTCACGGCTCTTCTCGCCGGGTGCGGCAAGGAGAGCCAGCCGCCCGCCGCTCTCCGCGGCGCTTACCAGCCCGTCCGCGTCACGAACAGCCCATCGAGCTCGGATCTCATGGGCGTCACCGGCCTGGACGTGGACTCTCGAGGGAACGTCTACGTCGCCGACCGGTCGGATCAGCTCCTGGTCTTCTCGCCCGGCGGAACCGTCCTCCGCAAGCTGGGACGGAAGGGACAGGGCCCGGGAGAGTTCGACGGGCTCTACGACGTCCACCTCCTCCCCGGAGACAGCATCTACGCATTCGACGCGGGGCTGGTGCGGGTCACTGTCTTTCCCCCGCGCTCTGACCGCGCCGCCTACTCACTGAACGTGGGGACGAACGCGATGCTCTTCCCGTACTGGGTGCGCCCGGTCGCCTCCGGGCGAAGCATCTTCGCGGCGTATCGGGCGGCCTTCGGAGACCGCGACGGGCGCGGGCTGCACGGCCATCGCAAGGAGGTGCTCCGGATCCTGAATCCAGACGGTTCCATCCTACGCGACTCGGTAATCGTATTCGCCGAGGCGGAAGCCCTGTTTCTCCATGGACAGGTAGAGGGAGTGACGTTCAACCCGTTCGGTCGCCAGCCCGTCTTCGCGCTCGGGCGAGGAGACCGCGTGTACGCCGCGTGGAACGGCGAGCTCGCCATCGGCGTCTATTCCGCCTCCGGTCGCCGGATCAAGACGATTCGCCCGGCGATCGCCGCACGTCCACGGCCGATCACCGAGGCGGACCGGGACAGCGTGGTCGCGGACCTCGCGAGCACGGTACCTGCCGCGGAGGTGCGCCGCGCCTTCGCCGAGATCGGCAGCGACAGCTGGCCGCTCTTCCGCGACATGGTGGTGGACGACGCGGACCGGGTGTGGCTGGGGCTGCTGGGCCGCCACGGCGAGCCCGTGCACTGGACCGCCTTCGACCAGGCGGGGGCGCCGGTCGCGTCGATGGACCTCCCCGAGAACGTGTCGCTGCGGGTGCTGCGCGGCCGCATGGCCTACGGCGTCGAGCTCGACGAAGACGACGTGCCGCGCGTGGTGATCTACGAGCTCAGGCCGCTCCGCCCCGCGCCCGCGAGGGGCGCATGAGCCGCGACGTCTACTCGGACGTGCTCACCGGCGTGCTGGTGGGGTGCGCGCTGGTGGTCACCGCCGCGGTCGCGCGCCGCGAGATCTTTCCGCCGGCCGCGCAGGGGCCGGACCTGAAGCCCCGCGCCGTGGGCAACTGGAGCCAGCTCGTCTCCGCCGGACAGTGGCTGGGACGCAGCGACGCCCCCGTGCGGATCGTGGAGTTCTCGGACTTCCAGTGCCCGTTCTGCGCGCGCACGCACCCGGTGGTCGAGGCCGTGCGGCGCAGGCATCCGGACCGCGTGGCCGTGCTCTACCGCCACTTCCCCCTGGATGCGATCCATCCCTATGCCCGGCCCGCCGCGGTCGCGTCGGAGTGCGCGGCGGAGCAGGGGCGCTTCGGCGAGTTCGCGACGCTGCTCTTCGCGCGGCAGGACTCGCTGGGCACCACGCCGTGGTCGCGCTTCGCGGCGCAGGCCGGGGTGGCGGACGCCGCCGCGTTCGAGCGCTGCGTGCGCGAGTCGCGCACCATGCCGGCCGTCGACCGCGATGCGAGGGTGGGCGCCGAGACCCGCATCGAGGTCACCCCGACGCTGGTGATCGACGGCATGCTCCGTCCCGGCGCCATCACCGAGGCCGAGCTGGACTCGCTCGTGATG
>DASYJZ010000759.1:0-1823 GCA_035995965.1 Longimicrobium sp.
CAACGGCCACGTGGTGGCGTTCTTCACCCGCGCGGTGAACGAGCTGTCGCCGCCCGCGTCGAGCTCGGTGGTGCTGGGCTTCTTCGCCAGCAAGGACGTGTTCGGCACCGACGACTGCAGCAACAGCAACGGCCAGGCGACGGTCGGCGCCGAGCTCTTCTACATGCTGGTTCCCGATCCCACCGGCGCGGTGAACAGCAACGTGCGCACGGTGTCGTTCGTGCGTGGCAACACCACCGGCACGCTGGGGCACGAGTTCCAGCACATGATCAACGGGATGCGCCGCGCCTACGTGACCGGGGCGAGCTTCTTCGAGCAGGGCTACCTGAACGAGGGTCTCAGCCACGTGGCCGAGGAGCTGATGTTCTACCGCACCTCGGTGGGGCTGGCGCCGCGCGGCAACATCCAGCTGTCCACGCTCACCACGGGGCCCAACGCCTCGCGCCGGGTGGCGGCGTTCAACACCTACGCCAACCAGAACTACGGCCGCTTCCGCGGCTGGCTGCAGCGCCCCGACACTGCGGGCGCGTTCAGGCCGAACGCCAACTCGCTGGCGGTGCGCGGCGCCATCTGGGCGTTCCTGCGCTACGCCGCCGACCGGGTGAACGGGACCGATCAGACCTTCTGGTTCAACCTGGTGAACAGCAACCTGGAAGGGAAGGCGAACATCCAGAACGCCATCGGCGGGGCGGATCCCGACGCCTGGCTGCGCGACTTCACCGCCGGGATGTACGCCGACGACAACGCGTTCTCGGTGGCGGCGGCGTACCAGCAGCCGAGCTGGAGCTTCCGCTCGGTGTACGGCGGCCTGGGCGGGTTCCCGCTGCTGGCGCGCCCGCTCACCAACGGGGTGGGCCTCACGCTCAGCTACAACACCGGCGGCGGCACCATGTACGGCCGCTTCGGGGTCCCGGCCAGCGGGTTCGCCAGGGTCACGGCGCTCTCCGGCGGCGTGGCGCCCACCAGCCCGTACGCGCTGATCGTGGTGCGCACGAAGTAGCGACCCCCCTGGAGGTGGAGGTGCGCGCGGCCCGCCCGGGAACCCCGGGCGGGCCGCCGTCTGGTTGGGCGCGCGAGGTCGAAATCACGGCGGGAACTCCAGCATCACCCGCGGTCCGACCTTGCCCAGCGCTTGTCAGTGCGGGGCTGGGCTGCGCTTCCGCGAAATGGCCGTCTTTCGGCGCCGGCGTCCGCGGCGTTGACCTGGACCCCGCTCCTGTGGAGCTTTAGCGTTGCCTTCCGCAGCACGCTCGTGCGGTTTGGGCGAGGCCCCTACAGCCGCGCGAAGTTCTCCCCTCTCTCACCGGACAACCATGTCTGCCCGCCTTCGGCTCCGCTCCGGGGCCGCGCCCGCGTTCCTTGCGACGGCGCTCCTGCTCGTGCTCGGCGCCTGCTCCGACGGCGGCGATCCCGTCGCCGCTATCACGCCCGCGGCCCCGGAGCCGCTGCTGGTCCAGAGCGTCCTCTGCAACGGCGACGTCCGCGCGGGGACGGTGCGCTGCGGCGGCACCGCGCTCCCTTCCAGCGCCCGGGGATACATCCTGGTGGGCGGGCAGGGGTTGTACGTCCAGCTCACCTCGTCGAACGTCGTGGTCAGCCCCGGCGTGTTCAGCTTCGACGTGACGGTGCAGAACCTGATCCCGCAGCGGATGGGGACCACCGACGGCACCACCGCCGACGCGGCCGGGGTGCGGGTGCTCTTCGCCAGCGGGCCCGTGGTCACCAGCGGGAGCGGAAACCTGAGCGTCGCCAACCCCGACGGGGTGGGGGCGTACACCGCCGCCAGCCAGCCCTACTTCCAGTATTCGGGCGCGCTCAACGGG
>DASYJZ010000760.1:0-3857 GCA_035995965.1 Longimicrobium sp.
ATCTCCCCGCCTGCTCCACGCCACCGTGCTGAGAGCTCGACTGGCCGCTGGCGCCTCGGGCTCGTTCATCCGCCCCGGGAGGAACACGGCATGGCGACCATCCTGATCGTAGACGACGTCTCCGGCAGCCGTGATGCCCTGGCTGCGCTCCTCCTCCCGCACGGCCACCGCGTGCTGGCGGCGGCGGACGGCCGCGAGGCGCTGGCCGAGGTCCGGGCCGGGCATCCCGATCTCGTGATCACCGACCTGCTCATGCCGGTGATGAACGGGTTCGAGCTCGTCAGGCAGCTGCGCCTGGACCCGGCGACCCACGCAATCCCCGTGGTCTTCTACACCTCGCACTACGCCGCGCGCGACGCGCGGGCGCTCGCGCGGTCCAGCGGCGGGTGCGAGGTCCTGCTCAGGCCCGCGGAGCCCGGCCGGGTGCTGGAGATGGTCGGCCGCGCGCTCTCGGGCGAATTCGAGACGCGCATGCCTCCCGACACCTCGCCGGGCGCGGTTTCCGTCGATGGCGGACAGCTTCGGCTCGTCACCGACCAGCTCTCGGAGAAGGCCGAGGATCTGAAGGCTGCCAACGCCCGGCTGCGGGCGCTGCTCAACATCGGGCTGGAGCTCGCCTCCGAGCGCGACCCCGACCGGCTCCTGGAGAACGTGTGCGAGGCCGCGTGCGACCTCTTCGGCGCGACCTACGTGACGCTCGGCATCGTGGAGCTGAGCGACCGGACGGTGCAGCGCTTCTTCACCTGCGGAGGCGAGTCCGCGAGCTGGATCCGGGCCGGCGACTCCGTGTCGGGGATACTCGGCACCGTCGTCGCCGAGCGGCGCGCGCTGCGCGGCGACAACCCCGGCGGTGACCCGGCGACGCTGCAGCTTCCTCTCCTCCATCCGAAGATCCAGGCCTTCCTGGCCGCGCCCGTGGCCTCGCCCGCCCAGGTCTACGGCTGGTTCTGCCTGGTCGGGAACGAGGGCAGGAGCTTCACCGACGAGGACGAGGACCTGGTGATGGCGCTCTCGGGGCAGATCGGGCGCATCTACGAGAACGGCCACTTCCACGCCCTCGCGCAGAGCCGGGCCGCGGAGCTCGAGGCCGAGGTCCTGGAGCGCAAGGAGGCGGAGACGGCGCTCCGCCACGAGCGGGACCGGTCGCAGCGCTACCTGGACACGGCCGGGGTCATCCTGCTGGCGCTCGACACCGGGGGGCGGATCACGCTGGTGAACCCCTACGCCTGCTCCGCGCTGGGATGGACCGCGGACGAGCTGCTGGGGCGCAGCTGGGTCGAGACCTGCCTCCCGTCCCGGGCCCGGGAAGTGGCGGAACGGAGGTTCCGGCACCTGCTGGACGGTGACCTGGCCGTGGTCGAGAACCTCGTCCTCACCCGGTCGGGCGAGGAACGGCTGATCGAGTGGCGCAACACGGTGCTGCGCGACGACGACGGGCGGGTCGTCGGCTCGTTCAGCTCCGGCGCCGACGTCACCGAGCGGAGCCAGGCCGTCGAGGCGCTGCGCACGGCGGAAGAGCGCATGCGGTTCGCGCTGCAGAACGCCGGCGTCGGGATCTGGGACCTGGACTACACCACCGGCGCCCACGTCTGGTCGGAGATGCAGGAGGCGCTGCACGGGCTGCAGCCGGGGTCGTTCGGCGGGACCTTCGACGCGTTCGTGGAGCGCGTCCACGCGGACGACCGCGAAGCGGTGCTCGCCACGATCGGGGAGGCGGTCAAGGCCGGCTCCGAGTTCTCGCTGCAGCACCGGTCGGTGTGGCCCGACGGCACGGTGCGGTGGCTGAACGGCTCCGGGCGCGTCCAGCTCGGCGACGACGGCGCACCGGTGCGGGCCGTGGGCATCTCGCTGGACGTCACCGAGCGCCGCGCGCTGGAGGCGCAATACCAGCAGGCGCAGAAGATGGAGGCCGTGGGCCGGCTGGCGGGCGGCGTGGCGCACGACTTCAACAACCTGCTCACCACCATCCTGGGGTACTGCGAGCTGCTGCTGACCGACCTCGACCCCGGCGACGCGCGGCAGGGAGACATCGCCGAGATCCAGAAGGCGGGCATGCGTGCCGCGGGGCTCACCCGCCAGCTCCTGGCGTTCAGCCGCAAGGAGATCATCGAGCCCACGCTGCTCGACCTGAACGGGGTGGTGGCCGACATGCGGGCGATGCTCGGACGCCTCATCCGCGAAGACGTGAAGGTCGTGCTGAGGCTGCGCCCCGACGTGGCGCAGGTGCTGGCCGACCGCGGGCAGCTGGAGCAGATCGTGATGAACTTGGCGTTGAACGCGCGCGACGGGATGCCGAAGGGCGGCACGCTCACCATCGAGACCGCCAACGTGGAGCTCGACGAGCACTACGCGAAGACGCACCTCTACGTGAAGCCGGGTGCCTACGTGGTGCTCACCGTGAGCGACTCGGGGACCGGGATGACGCCCGAGGTGCAGGCCCGCATGTTCGAGCCGTTCTTCACCACCAAGGAGGTGGGGAGCGGCACCGGGCTGGGCTTGGCCACCGTCCACGGCATCGTCACGGAGAGCGGCGGGAGCGTGAACGTGTACAGCGAGGTGGGCAGCGGCACCGCGTTCAAGGTGTACTTCCCGCGGGCCGACGCCGCCCACGTTCCCGCCGCGGCGCCGCCCGCGGTGCCCGGGCCGCGCTCCGGGGCGGAGACCGTGCTCGTGGTGGAGGACGCCGAGGAGCTGCGCCAGCTGACCCGGAGGCTGCTGCGGCGGCAGGGCTACACGGTGCTGGTGGCCGCCAACGCCGACGAGGCGCTCGGGCTGTTCGAGCGCAACGCCTCCATCGACGTGCTCCTGACCGACGTGGTGATGCCGGGCGCCAGCGGGCCGGAGCTGACCAGCCGGCTGGTCGCGCTGCGGCCGGGGCTGAGGGTGATCTACATGTCGGGGTACACCGAAGACGCCATCGTCCAGCACGGGGTGCTCAGGTCCGGGATCGCGTTCCTGCACAAGCCGTTCACCGCCCAGGCGCTGGGCGCGAAGATCCGCGAGGTGCTGGACCGGTAGCGCGCCGCCCGCGGCGCGCTACGGCTGCATGCCCGGGAACGCAGCCCGCTGACGCCGCCGACGTGCGGGTCGACCACCACCAAGGTCAGCCCCTGAGTCGCATCGGCTCGGATCGTGCGGGGGTGGGGAGCAAATGGTACGGATGGTACGCCTGGAAGCGCACACTCCGCATCGGCCGTGCCTTCCGCTCGCCGGGCGACGCGCGCACACCCCCTCACGCTGATCTCTCGCCGACTCCGCAATGCCACGCTCCATCCTCTTCGTGGACGACGACCCCACCATCCTCCGCCTCCTCGTGCGCTTCTTCGAGCCGCAGGGATGGGAGACGTACCAGGCGCTCTCCGCCGAGGACGGGATCCGCACCTGGGAGGCGCAGCACCCCGACCTGGTGCTGCAGGACCTGCACCTCCCCGGCCTCTCGGGGCTCGACGCGCTGGAGATCCTGGTGTCGCGCGGCGCCACGGTGGTGATGCTGACCGGCGAGGCCGAGCTGCAGACCGCCGTCGAGGCGATGCAGCTGGGAGCGGAGGGGTTCCTGACCAAGCCGGTGGACCTGGCGCACCTGCTCGCGGCCGCCGAGCGGGCCGTGGAGAAGGTGGAGCTCCGCCGTGCCAACCGCCTGTTCGCCGAGCGGCTGGCCGAGCGCGGCCGCAGCTCCACCCTGGGGACCAGCCCCCGGATGCGGGAGCTGGCCCACCAGGTGGAGCTGGTGGCCGCCGCCCCGGAGACCACGGCCCTGCTGCTGGGCGAGAGCGGAACGGGGAAGAGCTACGTGGCGCAGCTCATCCACGCCCGCTCTGCTCGCGCGCGGGGGCCGTTCGTGGAGGTGAACTGCGCGG
>DASYJZ010000761.1:0-5410 GCA_035995965.1 Longimicrobium sp.
GTCACGGAGAACCGCTCGCTGTTCTCCGTGACCCCTGTGACCTCGGTGAGAGATAAAGCCGTTTTCAGTCAGCGCGGCGCGGTGGCGAGTGCCGGCGGGGGCTGCTCGCCGGGCGCCTTGGGGGCGGGGAGGCTCACCAGCACGCCGGTGACCAGCAGCACCAGCGCCGCGAACGAAAGCTCGGCCCGCGCCGACCGGCGCAGCGCGTGGGCGGCGCTCTCGTCGCCCAGGCGCGGCGTCATCCGGCGCCAGTTCCAGGCGCCGAGGGCGACCACGCACAGCACCAGCGCGAGCTTCACGTCGAGCGCGTAGCCGTAGGGCGTGGTCCAGAGCGCCGACCAGTGCTTGAGGTGGCGCCACGCGGTGGTCACCCCCGTGATCCCCAGCAGCGCCGCCGCCGCCAGCGCCAGCGGCGAGAAGCGCGACACCAGCAGCGTCACCCCCCTCCTCCCGCGCGCCTCCGGCGATCCCTCCGTCCGCAGCACCGCCGGCAGCCCGGCCACCAGCAGCACGAACAGCGTCCCCAGCCAGAGCGCCGCGGCGGTCTCGTGCAGCGGGTTCACCACCGAGAACCAGCGCCCCGTCGTCACGTTGCGGAGCGCCAGCACCACGCCCGCCGCCGCCGCGAGCCCCCACCCCGCGCGCACCCTGCCCAGCGCCAGCCCGAACGCGATCAGCAGCACCGCCGCGCAGGCGAGCGGCACCAGCGTGCGCGCGCCGCTCCCCCGCAGCGCCTCCACCACCGACACGTGCCGCTCCCCGGCGGTGCGCACGGCGGCGAGCAGGATCCGCAGCAGCATCAGCGCGGCGCCGGCCAGCCCGATGCGCGCGGCACCCCGGCGGGCCCCCTCCATCGCGTCGCCGTCGATGCCGCCGCGCAGCACGGCGAAGCGGAAGCCCAGCGCGCCGAAGACCGCGAACCACCCCGCGAAGCCTACGTACTGGAGGAGCACCTCGACCGCCGACAGCGCCTCGGGCTCGGGCGGGGGGCCACCTTGCAGGAACAGGATCATCGCGGTCAGCCGTCGGTTCAGGGTCGGAGGTTCTTACGGAAGGGTCTCACGCGGAGCCGCGGAGCCGGCGGAGAGAACCGCTCACGGGTTCGGGTATGGCGGCGGGGCGACGAGCCCGGCGCGGCTCACCGGCGGGCGGATGGCGACGCCCCGCTCGTCCTCGCTCACCTCGCG
The DNA here is from genome assembly GCA_035995965.1 of Longimicrobium sp. Lineage (GTDB taxonomy): Bacteria > Gemmatimonadota > Gemmatimonadetes > Longimicrobiales > Longimicrobiaceae > Longimicrobium. Next base: position 1,188 of record DASYJZ010000761.1, read on the forward strand.
GTGGGTCCAGCGGAAGTACACCGCGGTGATGGCGATCCAGAGGATCAGCCCGCCGGGGACCCACATGATCACCCCGCCCAGCCGCTGGTCGTCGAGCGCCGAGATGCCGAACAGCCGCGGCGCCTCCACGTACCAGGTGTACATCGCGTCGCGCGAGAAGGTGATCAGCGCCGCCGACACCATCATCGGGATGCCCACCAGGAACAGGTAGACCATCTGCAGCGGGGCGGCGATGCGCGGCAGCTCGGGGAGCGGACTCATCACCGGCCACCACATGATGACCCCCGTCGCCATGATCGTCAGGTGCATGGCCACGTGGATGCCGTGGTCGCGCATCATCAGGTCGTACGGACCGGGGAAGTGCCAGGCCAGGAAGATCGCGTTGTTGAGCCCGAACGCCACCAGCGGCAGCGTGAGCGCCCGCGCCGCCACGGCCACCGGGCGCGCCTTCAGCGCGGGGCGCAGCAGCCAGTCCGGCGTGCCCGCCAGCAGCAGCGGCGGCATCACCAGGATCAGCACCAGGTGCTGGACCATGTGGGCGCTGAACAGGAAGTAGTCGGAGAGCTCGTGCAGCGGGCCCTGCAGCGAGAGCAGCATCGCCAGCAGCGCCGCGGAGAAGCATGCCACCTGGCGCGCGGAGGCCGGCCGCGACCCCGCGAAGCGGCGGCGCAGCGGGCCGATGCAGAGGAAGTAGGCGGCCGCGAAGAGCAGCCACCCGACCATGAAGCTCGGGTACAGCTTCCACACCCGCCAGTCGAACGACCCCGCGTGCAGCAGGGCCAGCGCGGAGACCGCGGTCATCGTATCATCGTGGCTCAAGCTCAGCTTTGGCTCTCACAGGGGTCACGGGGGTCACGGAGGCCCGGCCGCAGTTCCCCTGTGACCCCTGTGAGAGCCCATCTGTTAGCAACGGAAGGGGAAAGACATGGGGACAGCGCGCTTTACCGCCGGCTGTCCCCTGTCCCTGTCCCCTGTTCCCTGCCGTCCGGCTAATGCGCCGTGACCTCCGCCCGCGGCGTAAGGTCGCCGTGGAGCGCCGTCGCCTCGCCGTGCAGCACGTGGAAGAGCAGGATCATCCCACCGATCACCAGCGTGCCCAGCATGGCCGGGAACACGAAGATCCCCGTGAACAGCTTGTTGTCGAACTTCAGGTGCATGTAGTACGCGACCACGCTGAAGAACTTCACCGCGCTCAGCAGCAGGATGATCGCCGCCGCCGCGCCCGACGAGTACCAGTGCTTCGTCTCGCCGACGTACCCCAGGATCTCCAGCGCGGTGAACACCAGCAGGATCACGCCGATCACTGCGTAGAAGCGCCAGCCCGGGTGCGTGTGCTGGTCGTGTACGATCTCTCGCGTCTCGCTCGTCATCGCGTCGTTCACTTGAGGAGGTAGACCAGGGGGAAGATCACGATCCAGATCACGTCCACGAAGTGCCAGTACAGGCCGGCGATCTCCACGTTGAGCGTGCGCTCCGGCCCGATCCGCCCCTTGAGCGCCATCACCCCCAGCGTGATCAGGTAGATCACCCCCACCGTCACGTGCGCCCCGTGGAAGCCGGTGAGCACGAAGAAGGTGCTGCCGAAGAGGTTCGACTGCAGCGTCATCCCCTCGTGGTAGAACTCCGTGAACTCGTAGACCTGGCAGCCCAGGAAGATCGACCCGCCCAGCGCCGTCATGAACAGCCAGAACGCGCTCCACCTGCGCACGCCGCGCTGCACGTTGTAGAGCGCGAACACCATCGCCACCGAGCTCATCAGCAGGATGAAGGTGCTGAAGCTGGTGAGCGGGATGTTCAGCACCCCCTTGTAGAAGTGCCCGTTGATGGTGATGTCGTGCGGGTACGGCGGCGTCAGGCTCCGGCCCTTGTACGCCATATAGGTGGCGATCAGCGAGCCGAAGAGCAGGCACTCGGACCCGATGAAGGTCCAGAAGGCCATCTTCCGGCTGTCCAGCCCGGTGCTGGTGTCGATGTGCGCGGGGCTCGCGGCGTGCGCCGCCAGCGCGTGCGAAGAATCCATTGCGTTCGTCCTATTCCGCTCAGTGTCCCGGCTCGAACGCCCAGGCGTACATCGACAGGATGGTGGTGAGCACCCCCGCGAACATCAGGTACCACAACTGGTGCAGCGGGCCCTCCACCCGGCGGAAGATCAGCCCCACGAAGATGGAGGTGACCCCGGCCGCCAGCACGATCGGCCAGTAGGACGGCGGCGGCAGGTGGATGCCCAGGTCGTGCGCGCTCATCTTGTTCTCGTCCTGCACGTCGCGCACCTCGCCCACCGGCGTCCCCGCCAGCGTCCACTGCTCCGTCTCCTCCTCCACGCGGCCGTGCGGGATCCCCTCGGTCTTCGTCGGGTCGTCTTCCCAGAGCGGCATGCGCGAGTGCACCACCGGGATCTCGCGGAAGTTGTAGGCCGGCGGCGGCGAGGGGATGCTCCACTCCAGCGTGGCCGCGCCCCAGGGGTTGTTGCCGGCCACGCGCCCGCGCTTCCAGGCGGTGAACAGGTTGATCACGAACACCAGGGTGGAGAGCGCGATGACGAACGAGCCCACCGTCTCCAGCTGGTTCAGCCAGGTGAAGCCCTGGTCGGCGCCGTAGGTCCAGGTGCGCCGCGGCATCCCGAACATCCCCACGAAGTGCATGGGGAAGAAGGTCAGGTTCATCCCCACGAAGGTCCCCCAGAAGTGCAGCTTCCCCATCCGCTCGTCCAGCAGGCGGCCGAAGACCTTGGGGTACCAGTAGTAGATCGCCGACCACAGCCCCATCACCGTGCCCCCGAAGAACACGTAGTGGATGTGGGCCACGATGAAGTAGGTGTCGCTCTGCTGCAGGTCGCTGGGCGCGGAGGAGTGCATCACCCCGCTGATCCCGCCGATGGTGAACAGGGCGATGAAGCCCACCGAGAAGAGCAGCGCGGTGGTGAAGCGGATGCTCCCGCCGTAGAGCGTGCCCAGCCAGTTGAACACCTTGATGCCGGTGGGGATGGCGATCAGCATGGTCGACAGCGCGAAGAAGCTGTCGGCGATGGGGCCCATCCCGGTGGCGAACATGTGGTGGCTCCACACCCCCCACCCCAGCCAGCCGATCAGCACCCCGCTGAACACCATCACGTTGTAGCCGAAGAGCGGCTTGCGGCTGAAGGTGGGGAGCACCTCGCTCACCATCCCCATGATGGGGATGATCAGGATGTACACCTCGGGGTGGCCGAACATCCAGAACAGGTGCTGCCAGAGGAGCGGGTCGGCGCCGGCGCTCACCGTGTTGTAGAAGTTGGTGCCGAAGACCCGGTCGAACATCAGCTCGGTGACCGCGATGGTGAACACCGCCATGGCGGTCACGATCAGCACCGAGGTGACCAGCGTCATCCAGGTGAAGATGGGCATGCGCATCAGCCGCATCCCCGGGGCCCGCAGGTTGATGATGGTGATGATGAAGTTCAGGCTCGCGATGATCGACGAGAGCCCCAGCACCTGCAGCCCCAGGACGTAGAAGTCCATGTGCAGCCCGGGGGAGTACGGCAGGGTGGTGATGGGCGCGTAGGCGAACCAGCCGCTGTCGGGCGCGGCCTTCAGCAGCCAGCCGAAGTTCAGGAACAGGCTGCCGAAGAGGAAGAGCCAGTAGCTGAGCGCGTTGAGCCGCGGGAAGGCCACGTCGCGCGCGCCGATCTGCAGCGGCACGATGAAGTTGAAGAACGCCGCGGTGAGCGGCATCAGCGCGCCGAAGATCATGGTCAGCGCGTGCATCGTGAAGAGCGAGTTGTAGGTCTCGGCGCTCACGAAGTGGTTGTTGGGCACGAAGAGCTGCACGCGGATCATCAGCGCCTCGATCCCCGCGACCAGGAACCAGAGGAACGCCGTGGTGCCGTACAGGATCCCGATCCGCTTGTGGTCCACGGTGGTGATCCAGCTCCAGAGCCCGGTGGGCTCCTTCGCCGGGGCCGCGGGGAGGCGGGGCGCGGCCACCGCTGCTGTCGATGCCATCACTGCTCCATCGGGTTCTGGCGCCGGGGCCTTCAGGCCCGCGCTCGCGCCGGATCGGGGTTCGCGGCCGGGGGAGCCTCCCCCCGCGCCGCCCAGCTGAATCGGCCGAACCCGCCTACTGCAGCGACTGCAGGTAGGCGGTGATGTACGTGATCTGCTGCTCGGTGAGGTTCAGGTTGGGCATCTTGGAGCCCGGCTTCACCTCGGGCGGGTTGCGGAGCCAGCGGCGCAGGCTCTCGGCGT
>DASYJZ010000762.1:0-4432 GCA_035995965.1 Longimicrobium sp.
GTCCGCGCCGGACCTGAGCGGGCGCGTTTCGATGCGGATCTCCACGTCGAAGTCCTCGCGCACCCGGCGCACCAGGTTGCCCAGGTCGTCGAAGGCGCAGTCGGGGTCCTGCCCGCAGTCCGAGACGACGATCACGCGGCAGTGGCGCCGGATCAGCTCGTAGGCCGCCAGGTTCTCGAAGTGGCCGCCGTCGGAGAGGTGCACGTAGCCGCCGGTGGTGTTGGCGCGGCCGAACATCTCGCGGAAGAAGGCGCCGCCGGGGGTGGCGAAGGGCTTCCGCTTGCGGGTGCCGCCCGGGTTGGCCACCCACAGCCCCAGCCGCAGGTTCAGCGTGGCCATCAGGAAGGTGACGGCGGGGCCCAGGCGGATGGAGAGCGAGCCCATCAGCGTGTTGAACGCCGCCCCCGAGGCGGTGATCGCGCCGCCGAGCGTGGGCACCGTGCGGTAGTCGCTCCACGGCGCCCACGTCCCGTCCACCGAGCACCCCACGCGCGAGAGCACGGCGCACTTCGCGCCGCGGTAGAGCCCCGCCATCGCATCCTTCGAAGCCAGGTCGTTGGCGGTGCAGCACACCAGGTGGAAGGGACGCGCCGCGCCGTTCGCCAGCTCGTCCATGGGCACGTCATCGAGCGGAACCACCTCGGTCTCGCGGTTCTCGCTCCCGGGGCGGCCGCCGTTGGAGGCGCCGGGGTAGGCGCGCACCAGGCGGGCGCGGTAGAAGGAGTGCAGCCCCACCTCGTTGGGGTCCATGAAGACGAGCACCAGGCCGACCACCACGAGCGCCGCGGCGGCCACGTACGCCGGGCGGAAGTGGAGCCCGTGGGGGCGCTCGCCGGCCACGATCAGCCCCACCACGCACATCACCATCAGCAGCACCACCGCGTAGGCGAGCACCTGCGGGAGCACCGGCTTGAGGCGCGCCAGCAGCTTGCCGCCGGTGCCGGCGGTCTTGTCCTTGGAGAGCAGGTGCTGCGCCCGTGCGAACGCCGCCGCGAGCACGGCGGTGAGCCCGCCCAGCCCGGGGATGGTGACCTGGGCGTGGCCGGGGACGAGCCAGCTCTCCAGCAGCACGCCGCCGTACCAGAGCAGCGCCGCCCCCGTCCACAGCCCCGCGAGCAGCAGCAGCCGGCTGCGCACCCGGTCCGCCGCGCGGCGGAAGCGAAGGCCGGCAGGGGTGCCCGCCTGGCTGGAGAAGAGCCAGCGGCCCACCAGCAGCACCTGCAGCGCCGCGGCCCAGGCGGCGGCCGGCGCGAGCACGTAGCGCCAGTCGGTCCACGCCTGGTCGGCGCGGAGGGCCGGGAGGCGCTGGCCGGGGAGGTAGGGGTCCGCCGGGAGCCACCAGTAGTCCGCCGCGTACCAGGCCGCCGCGGTGAGCGCGAGCCCCAGCAGCGACGCCTGCAGGTACGCGGCGCCGTCGCTCGGCTCCTTCCGCCGCCGCCAGGCAAGCTCGAACCCGGCCAGCGCGCCGAGCGTGCCGCCGTCCATCAGCAGGGTCGCGGCCCACGCCGGCGCGCCGGGGGAGAAGAGCACCCAGACCGCCGAGGTCCAGGCGAGGATCGCCAGCGCGATCACCGAGAGCGCGGCGAGCGCGGCGGGGAGCAGGGAGCCGAGCGCCGTCACCGCCAGCCTGCCGGTGTCGTAGCTGAAGATCCCCAGCCGCGGCGAGAGGAAGTTGCTGAACTCGCGCAGGTGCCGCACCTCGGGCGGCGCCGCGTTCCCCGCGCCGAGCTCCGAGGGGAAGGAACCCTCCCGCCCGGGCTTGCGATGGCGCCACGCCGTCCAGAACGCCCCCAGGTAGCCGCCGCCGGACACCGTCGAGAGGTAGTCGAAGGCGCCCAGCACGCCCATGTCCCGCAGCCCCTGCAGCAGCCCCAGGTTGAAGGTGGCGCTGCGGATGCCGCCGCCGGAGAGCGCGAGGCCGAACAGGTCGCGCGGCGGGTGCTTGAGCCAGCGCTCGCCGCCGGGCCGCGGCGCGTCGTCCAGCGGGAGCTCCGCCGCGACCAGCGCCTCGAGGCTTCCGGGCAACGGGGCCGGGACGGCCGGCGCGGACGGGGGTGCGGGATGCGTCGGCGGCGGCCCGGGGGCCACGTCGGGGGAGACGATCGCGTCAGGCATGAAGGGTCCGGCGGTGCGGGGGAAGGAGCCGTACGGGGTTCCGGAACGCGGTGGGGCGGGTGGGGCGGGGGACGGTGCTCAATAGTGGCCGCAGACGCGGGCGCGGTCAACGGGGTTGAAGGCGGCTCACGCAGAGACGGGAGTCGCGGAGAGGCTCGGCGTCTCTCTCCGCGGCTCCGCGTCTTCGCGTGAGGCCTATCTGTTCAGCGCGCGGCGGCGGTGGCCGCGGGGACCGTCGGCGGCGTGGGCGCCTTCAGCCAGCGCTCCAGGAAGTTGAAGGTCACGCCCGAGATCAGGCGGTAGCTCTGCCAGTCGTACGCGGCGCCGTGGTGGCCCGGCGGGTAGAGGCGGAAGTCCACGTCGCGGCCGAGGCTGGTCAGCTTCGTCAGGAGCTGCATGGTGTTCTGCGGGTGCACGTTGTCGTCCATCAGCGAGTGCACCAGCAGCAGGTGGCCGCGCAGCCTCTCGGCGTTCTCCAGCGGCGCGCTCTCCACGTAGCCGGCCAGGTTCTCGCCCAGCAGCCCCATGTAGCGCTCGGTGTAGATCGAGTCGTAGAAGCGCCAGTCCGCGACCGCCGAGTTGGCCGCTCCCACGGGGAAGAGCGCGGGGTACAGCTCCATCGCCATCAGCGTGGCGTAGGCGCCGTAGCTGGTGCCCATGATGGCGGTGCGGGGCGCGTCCACGTACGGCAGCGTGGCCAGGTAGCGCGCGGCCTCCGCGAAATCGCGCGACTCCCATCGCCCGAGGTGCTTGTAGACGACCTTCATGAACGCGCTGCCGTAGTTGTTGCTCGCGCGGTTGTTGAGCCCGATCACGATGTAGCCCTGCTGTGCCAACCACTGCCCCCACGCGTTCGACTCCCAGTCGTCGTACACCTGCTGCGAGCCGGGGCCGCCGTAGATGTCGAACACCACCGGGTACTTTCGGGTGGGGTCGAAGGGCACCGGCTTGATCATGGCGCCGTCGATCTTCACCCCGTCGGAGGTGGTGAAGGTGAAGATCTCCGGGCGCGCGTACTCGTGCGTGGCGACCCACTGCGTCACCTGGGCGTTGTCCTCCATCGTCCGCAGCTTGCCGCGCCCCGTCGACCAGATCTCCACCTGCCGCGGCCGCTGGAGCGACGACCAGCGGTCGATGAAGTACTGCCCGTTCGGCGACAGGTCGATGCGGTGCGTCCCCTGCTCGGTGGTGATGCGGCGGGTCCCCGTGCCGTCGAACTTCACCGCGTAGAGCTGGCGCTGCAGCGGCGACGCCTGGGTGGAGGTGTAGTAGATGGTCTGCGTGGGCGCGTCGATCCCCTCGATGCGGGTGACGCTCCAGGGGCCCTTCGTCACCTGGCCCCGCAGGCGGCCGCTGTAGTCGTAGCGGTAGACGTGCTGCCAGCCGTCGCGGTCGGAGATCCAGAAGAACTCGTTCGTCCCCGCCGGGAAGGTCATCATGTTGTCGATCCCCGCGTAGAAGTCGAACACGTCGATCCACGCGTTCGACGTCTCCGTCATCACCTGCCGCCGGCCGCCGGTGTTCACGTCGAAGAAGAAGAGCTTCATCACGTTGTGCGCGCGGTTCAGCGTCATCACCGCGAGACTGTCGGGGCGGCTGGTCCAGTAGATCCGGGGGATGTAGAAGTCGCCCGTTTCCCCCGTGTCCAGCCAGAGCTTCCGTCCCGTCGTCGCGCTGACCACGCCGATGCGCACCTTCGGGTTAGAGTCGCCCACCAGGGGGTAGGGGATGCTGTCGAACTTCGGGTGCATCCCGGAGAGGTCGCTGATCTGGGTGATGGGCTCGGCGCGCTCGTCCACCTGCCAGAAGGCGATGAAGCGGCTGTCCGGCGACCAGCTCCACGCCTGCGCCAGGCCGAACTCCTCCTCGTAGACCCAGTCGAAGCGCCCGTTGTAGACGTGCCGGGTGCCGTCGGTGGTCAGCCGGCGCTCCGCGTGGGTGGCCAGGTCGGTCACGTACATGTCGCCGGCGCGCTCGAAGCCGAGCATGGCGCCGCTCGGCGAGAGCTGCGCGGTGCCGGCGCCGCGGGTGGCGAGCTGCAGCGAACGGTCGGCGAGCGAGTAGACGTAGTAGTCCGCCCGCCCCGAGCGCCGGTAGATCGGCTCGAAGTGCGTCTGGAACACCAGGTGCCGCGAGTCGCGCGCCCACTGGAAGCTCTCGTAGGCGAACGGCTCGGTGCCGCCGGGAAAGGTCAACCCCAGCGCGGAGAAGAGGGTGGTGTCGCGGCCGGTGGCGGGGTCGTAGGCCTTGATCACCTCCTTGCCGGCGGCGTCGCGGTCCAGGTACGAGAAGCGCGCGCCGCCCTCGATCCAGTTCA
>DASYJZ010000763.1:0-4291 GCA_035995965.1 Longimicrobium sp.
GGCGGACCTTCAGCGAGTTGAGGAGGTCGATGTGCAGCGAGTCGATCGGCCCCGCCGTGCGGTTGGTGAGCGTGTAGGTGCCCCGCAGCCGCAGGTCGCGGGTGCGGGGGAAGACGTCCAGGTCGAGCACCGCGGCGGTGAGGCGCGGCTGCGGCACCCACTCGAAGCGCTTGTAGCGCTTCTCGTAGCTCGCCTGGATGCGCTCGCCCTCGCTCCGGGGCTCGAAGTGGTTGAGGACGTTGGTGTTGTACCAGATGAACCCGCCGGTGGCGAGCACCAGCGCCGCGAGCCCGGCGGTGACGCCCAGCAGCGGCCGGGTGAGCCGGCGCCGCGCCAGCCGCAGCCGCCACTTGAGCCCCGTCTCCCGCCCGCGCACCCAGAAGAGGTGCGCGGCCACCAGCAGCAGCAGGCCGACGCCCGTCCAGTACAGCGCGAACCAGCGCCAGGCGGCCAGCACGTGCCCGTAGCCGTTCATGTCCGAGTAGGTGAGCCCCGGCATCCCCCCGTACGTCAGCAGGTTGTGGCGCACCCCCAGGAGGAAGTAGACCAGACCCTGCCCCACGTAGACGGCGATGACGGCGAGGTAGCCCACGTACTTGTGGTTCACCAGCGTCTGCACCAGCAGGGCCAGGAAGAGGATGGGCAGGTAGGTGCTCACCACCTGGTAGAAGAAGAGCGAGCGCAGGTACAGCCAGGGCTCGAACCTGGTGTATCCGTTCGCCGCCTGGATCCCCATCCCGCAGAGCATGGCCGCGGCCTGCAGCGCGTAGACCACGGCCAGGAGCGCCAGGAAGCGGGCGAGGAACGGCACCCAGGTGGGCACCGGCAGCGAGTCGTGGATCCCCGCCGCCCGCGACTCGCGCTCGTTCCAGACCAGCTCGCCGCTGTAGAAGGTGATGATGATGATCACGAAGAGCACGAAGGTCCCGCCCACCAGCTCCAGCACCTTGTAGGTGACCGGGAAGGTCTTCGTGCCGTAGATGGCGCCGAGCTGCGTGGCGGCCACCGCCACGAAGAGCAGGCAGAGCCCGGTGAGCACCGGGAACCAGACGTTGGCGACCACCTCGCGCACGGAGCGCCGCGTCTCGGCGGCGAGCTGGCGCAGGTGCGTGCCGAAAGTGAAGGAGCGCGTGGCCGGCCGCGGGTGCAGCGGCTCCAGCGGCGCCTCGGCCCCGCGCGGCTCCCGGGTGACGGCGGACCGCGCCTCGCCCGCCGTCTGGCGGAAGCGGAAGGCGAGCGCGCCCAGCGCGAACACGGCGGCGCCCACGGCGAGCCAGAGCAGCCGGTTCCAGAGCATCGGCGCGTTCACCGGCATCGCGGCGAAGTTCTGCTCCGCGACCGTCCAGTAGCGCGTGGCCAGCGACAGCGGCGCCACGCCGAAGGGGTCGCCCAGGCGCGTGAGCCAGTACTCGTCCACCGCCTGGGTGAAGACCTGCGCGATCGCCCATCCCACCAGCAGCGCCATCCCGCCCGCGTAGGTCGGCAGCATCTTCCGCGTGAGCGCCGTGAGCGTCACGAAGAGGGCGGCCGTGAACAGCAGGTTGGGGATGACGATCACCCCGAGGGGGAGGAGGAACGCGAGCGGATCGAAGGCGCCGACGCGCGCGTGGTCCACGGTGGGCCAGGCGCAGGCGAGCAGGATGCCGGCGACGCTGCCGAGCATCGCCACCAGGTTGGCGGCCACCGCGCCGAGCCAGCGCCCGCCCAGGTACGACGCGGGGCGTATGGGGGTGGTGAAGAAGAGCGGATACGCGCCCGTGTGGAAGTCGCGGTAGACGGCGTTCCCGGCGAAGGCGGCGGTGACCGGCACGCCCAGCAGGGAGAGGATGGCGAGCAGCTTGGCGATGTGGATCGGCGAGTTGATCAGCGAGATCGCGTCGCCGCTGTCGCCGCCGAACGCGCCGCCTTGGCCGGCGACCACCAGGAAGGCGGTGGCGCCGAAGACCACGAAGTACACCCAGGTGGCGATGCGGCGGAGCTGGTAGCGCAGCTCGAACCCCGCCAGCCGCAGCACCGCCCTCACCCGTCCTCCCGCGTCCGCGGCGCCTCCGCCGCGTCCCGGTTCTCGCGCGAGCTCCCGACGCGCCCCTCGTCCACCGCCGCGTGCGGCGACGCGTCGCGGAAGACGGGGATGTGCGCCGCCCCCGGCCCTGACGGCATCGAGACCGGCGGCGACGGCTGACTCGTCGGCGACGGCTGAGGCTGCTGCGGCGGCGGAGCCGAACCGAATGCCGGCGGCGGCGCAGCATCCGATGTCGCGGCGCGCTCGTCGTCCATGCTGCGGGTGACGAACGACGTGGCGGCAGCCGCGGGAGGGACGCCATCCGGCCGCGCCTCCGGCGCATCGCGGACGACGGGCTGGACGTCCGCCGGGGGGTCGGGCGGGGGCGGAGTGCCGGGCCCGCCGAGCTGAATCCCCCGGATCACGGTGAAGTAGACGTCCTTGAGGTCCGGCTCCACCGGCTCGAACGAGGGGTCGGGCGGGGCATCGCCGTGGACGTGGATCACCGTGCGCCCGCCGACCAGGGTGGTGGAGATGACGGGGAGGGCCCGCTCGAAGGCCGGGAGCTCCGCGCGCCCCACCTGCCGCCGCCAGACGCGTCCGCGCACGGCCTCCACCGCCTGCGCCGGCTCTCCCTCCAGCAGGATGCGGCCGCCCTCGATGATGGCCATGCGCGTGCAGAGGTCGCTCACGTCCTCCACGATGTGGGTGGAGAGGATGACGACCGCGTTCTCGCCCAGCTCGCTCAGCAGGTTCAGGAAGCGCGCGCGCTCCGCCGGGTCCAGCCCCGCGGTGGGCTCGTCGACGATGATCAGCCGCGGGCTGCCGATCAGCGCCACCGCGATCCCGAAGCGCTGCCGCATCCCGCCGGAGAAGCCGCCCAGCTTCTGCCTGCGCGCGGCGTACAGGTTGGTCTGCTGGAGGAGCGCGGCCACGGTCTCGCGGCGCTCGCGCCCGTCGGCGATCCCCTTCAGCAGCGCGAAGTGGTCGAGCATCGCCTCGGCGCTCACCCTGGGGTAGAGGCCGAACTCCTGCGGCAGGTAGCCCAGGGTGCGGCGCACCGCCTCGTGGTCGCGCAGCACGTCCACGCCGCCCAGCCGCGCCGACCCCGCGTCCGCCTCCTGCAGGGTGGCGAGGATGCGCATCAGCGTGCTCTTCCCCGCCCCGTTCGGCCCCAGCAGCCCGAACAGACCACGGGGGATGGTGAGCGACACGTCGCGCAGGGCGACCACGCCGTTGGGGTACGTCTTCCAGAGGCGCTCGATGACGAGTTCCACGTGCGTTCGCGCGGGAGGGGGCGGATCGACGGACGGACGGGGAAGGTCGTGGACGGGGGATGATGATGCAACCGGGAAACAGAAAACAGAAGCCTCTCACAGGGGTCACAGGGGTCACGGAGGAAACTCACGCGTTCCTCCGTGACCCCTGTGACCCCTGTGAGAGAATCGTTTCAGCGGGGCTCGGGAACGGCCCGGAGCCGCGGCGAGCTCAGGACGCCTGGGCCCGCGTTCCCGAGACCATCACCACCGTGGTGGAGGCGAAGAACGTCCCCGCCGCGTCCTTCTCGCGGAACGACGCGTCCAGCCGCCGCGCCTCGTCCTGCGTCATCACCCCGTCGCGCACGGCCACCTCGAACGCCATCTCCATCCGCGACAGCAGGCGCCAGAGCTCGTACTCCGTGGTGTGCAGCGGCACCAGGTCCACCTCGAGACCGCCGACGCCGGCGCCCCGCATCAGCCCGTGCAGGCGGCGGCCGGAGTAGCCGTTCGCCAGGCACGTCTCCGTGAGCACCCGCGCGATCCGCCGCTCCAGCTCCACCTCCGGCGTGTCGACCGAGCGCGTCCCCCAGTCGGTGTCCATCAGCACCACGCGCCCCCCCGGCCGGGTCACGCGCATCATCTCCGCGGCGGCGCGCTCGGGCTCCGCCAGGTGCAGGAAGAGGCGCTCGCTCCTCACCGCGTCGAAGCTCGCGTCGTCGAACGGAAGCGCGTACGCATCCCCCTGCTGGTGGCGGACGCGCTCCGCCACGCCGGCTTCCGCGGCGCGGCGGTCGGCCTCGGCGACCATGGCGGCGTCGTGGTCGATGCCGTCGACGGTGCCGGCGGGGCCGACGATCTCCGCGAGCGGCAGCGTGTCCGTGCCCGGGCCGCATCCCACGTCGAGCACCGCGGCGCCGGGCGCCAGGCGCATGCGCTCGTAGCTCAGCCGCTTGCCGGCCGCGACCAGCCGCGCGGCGGCGTCGAGGTAGGCGGGGTCCACGTACCCCATTCCCTGCGTCATTTCTGCGTG
>DASYJZ010000764.1:0-10688 GCA_035995965.1 Longimicrobium sp.
AGGTGAGCAGCGTCATTTCCTGCTGTGCTGCCGCACCCGCCTCGCGCAGCAGCCGGCGCGCGGCGGCGCTGTCGTAGCGCATCTCGCGCCCGGCCTCGGGGTCGTGCTGCCACAGCTCCGGCGCGACGGTGGAGTTGGCCACCCGACCGTACCCTGAGCGCACCGCCTGCAGCAGCGCCTCGCGGTCGATGGCCAGGGTGAGCGCCCGCCGCACGTTCACGTCGCCGAAGAGCGGCCGCCGCCGCTCGTTCCAGGAGATCACCAGGAACTGCCGGTCGGGGAAGGAGACCAGCCGCGTGTCGGCGTTCTGCTCGATCTGCGCGGCCTGGTCCGAGGTCGGCGCGATGTAGTAGTCGATGCTCCCGTTCAGCAGCTCGGTGAGCAGCGTGGTGGGCTCGGGGATCACCCGGTAGACCAGGCGGTCCACGTACGGCCGGCCGCCCAGCTCGGCCGGCCAGCGGTCGTTGGCCGCGAAGGTCCAGCTCTGCCCCTGCGCGTGCGACACGAAGCGGAAGGGTCCGTTGCCCACCGGCGCGCGCGTGGAGAACGGCTGGTTGCGGAGCTGCGCCGCGGGGATCCCCTTCAGCAGGTGCTCCGGCGCGGGGGCGAAGGCGCGCCACGGGTCCATGTAGTCCGCGTGCGGCTTCATCTTCACCCGGAAGGTGAAGGAGTCGGGCACGGTGGCGTCGCCGTAGCTCGTCCAGAATGCGAGGTTGGGGAAGCCGGTGTCGGGGTCGCGCGCCAGGTCGTACGAGAACTTCACGTCGTACGCGCTGGTCTTCACCCCGTCGTGCCAGAAGACGTCGTTGCGCAGGTGGAAGGTGAGCTCGGTGGTGTCGGCGTTCACCTCCCAGCTGCGCGCCAGCCAGGGGACGGGCTCGAACTTCTCGTCATAGGCCACCAGCGGGGCGAAGAGCACGAACTGCTGCCACTGGTTGGCGTTGTAGTCGGTGCTGGTGAGCGGGTTGATGTCGGGCACGTCGCCGATCGCGGCGACGACCAGGGTGCCTCCGCGGCGCTGGGCCTCGGGGACCTGCGCGTCGCGGTCGCCGCCCTGCTTCGCCGTCTCGTCGGTGCCGCCGCCGTTCCCGCCGCCTCCGCCGCATCCTGCGAGGAGCGCCAGCGCCAGCGCTCCGCCGAGCCGTCTCGTCCACGTCATCGCGATCCCTTCCTGCATCCGGTGCGCCCGCCGAAGCGGGCGGCCCCGCGACGCGCGGGGCCGCGACGTGCTACTGGCCGCTCCCCGCGGGAGTTCCGGCCCCCTAGCGGCGCATCTCGGCGGGGATCCACCAGTCGCGCACGTTCGCCAGCTTGCTGCGGGCGTCCATCTCCACCCCCCGCAGCCGCGGGCCGATGCCGGCCATGTCCTCGCTCCAGAAGAGGAAGGTCACGGGCTGGTCCTGCTGCAGCAGCTCCGAGTACTGCCGCCAGACCTGCTTCGCCTTCGCGGGGTCGGCCTCGCGCAGCCCCTGCTCCATCAGCGCGTCCGCCCGCGGGTTGCAGTAGCCGGTGCGGTTGCTGGAGTTCGGCGCGCGCGACAGCGCGCAGGAGAAGAGCGGCGTGGGGTCGACCTTGAAGGTGTCGAGCGACCAGTTGGCGATCACGGCGTCGTAGTCGCGCGCCTTGTAGCGGCGCAGCATGGTCTGGAACTCCTGCGCCTGCACCTCGACCTGCGCGCCCACCGCCTTCAGCTCCTGCTGGATCACCTGCGCCATGTCCTGGTGGGTGCGGTTGGCGGTGTTCACCATCAGCACGAAGCGCAGCGGCCGGCCGTTCTTCTCCACCACGCCGTCGCCGTTGGTGTCGCGCCAGCCGGCGCGGGCGAGCTCCTGCCTCGCCGCCGCGGGATCGAAGGGGAGCGCGGCGACCTCGCTGTAGAGGGGGCTCCACGACGGGATCATTCCCGTGGCGGGGACCGCGAAGCCGTGCATCAGCCCCTGGATGATGGTGGCGCGGTCGATCGCCATCCCCATGGCCCGCCGCACCGCCGCGTCGGCGAAGGGCGCGCGGGTGCCGTTCCACGCCAGGTAGGTGAACTCGCGCGAGGGGAAGTGCTTGAGCGTGAGCCCCTGCGTCTGCTGCACCTGCACCGCCTGGTCGGGCTGCAGCGTCCAGCCGATCACGTCGGTGGTGCCGTTCGCCAGCTCGGTGACCATGGTGGTCGGCTCGGGGATGATGCGGAAGATCACCCGGTCCAGCCGGGGCCGCCCGCCGAGCGCGGCCGGGAAGTCGAGGTTGGCGCCCAGGGTGAGCGTCTGGTTCGCCTTCCACTCCACGAACCTGAAGGGTCCGCTCCCCACCGGCTGCCGGTTGTACGGCGCCTGCCCGAGCTGCGCGGCGGGGACGTCCTTGAGCAGGTGCTTCGGCAGCGGCGCCCACCAGAAGTCGTCGAGCGCCTGCGCGTGCGGCGCCGTGAAGTCGAAGCGGATGGTGTAGGAGTCGACGACGGTGGCCGACTTCACCAGCCCCAGGTAGGCGGAGCCGAGGAGCGAGGCGGCGGTGGTATCCTTGGCCAGGTCGAAGGTGAACTTCACGTCTTCGGCGGTCACCGGCTGCCCGTCGTGCCACTTCACGTCGTTGCGGAGCTTGAAGACCACCGAGCTGTCGGAGAGCTGCCAGCTCTGGGCGAGCCAGGGGACCGCGTTGAGCTTCGCGTCGTACTGGATGAGCGGCGTGAACAGCATGAAGCGGATCACGTCGTCGGTGGTGGCGTGGGTGTTCACCACCGGGTTGAACGCCTGGAAGTCGCTGGTCACCGCCGCCACGGCCATCCCGCCGGTCTGCGGCGGCCCGCCACGCGCGGCGCCGTCCTTCGCGCCGCCCGCGTCCCCCCCGCCGCACGCGGCCAGGAACAGCGCGGCCACCCCCCATCCCACCCTGAGCGCTCTCGGTGCGGACATCCCCGTCTCCCCCTCCCCGGTGGTCCGGCGGCGCGGCGCGCCGCCCATGCAAGCGGAGCCTACTGATGCCAAGTCCATGCCGGGCCTGCGTACCGCTCCGCACCCGCGCGGGCCAGCGCTGCTTCGTCCCCGGTGAGCCCGGCGGGCGTGAAGACGGCACCCAGGCTCTCCTCCCACCCCGCGGCGAGCGCGGCGGTGAGCTCATCCCACGCCGGCTCGCGGCCCAGCACCTCCGCCAGCGTGGCGGGAGGCGCGTCGTCGGCCGACGGGTCGGAGTCGACGAGCAGCGCGGCGACGAGGGACTGGTCGTCGTGCAGGGGGAGCGAGCCGTGCTGCAGGATCACGCTCCCCAGCAGCCGCTGCGCGCTCCCGACCAGCTTGCGCCCGCCCGCCACCACCTCGCCCTCCACCGGCTCGGCGAAGCAGGGAGCGAGGGAAGGAAGGGGCGCGCGCGCCGCGGTGGCCGGCTGGAGCGAGACGGCGGCCCCCAGGCGGCGCAGGCCGGCGACGAGCGCGCGGTTGATGGCGGCGTAGGCGGGGCGTGGAGGCCCGAGGAGCGCCACGGGCGCGGCGACGGAGTAGGTGAGCTCGCGGCGGTGGAGCACGGCGCGCCCGCCGGTCGGACGGCGCACCACGTCGATCCCGGCGGCGGCGAGCGCGGCCAGGTCGTAGCGGCCGCGCGCGGGCTGGTTGCGGCCGAGGGAGAGGCACGCCGGCTCCCAGCGATAGAAGCGCAGCACCGGCGCCCCGCCGGCGGCCACGGAGGCGGCGAGCGCCTCGTCGACGGCCATGTTCCAGGCGCCGGGTGCGGGCGGCGTATCGACCAGCCGCCAGCCTATCTCATTGGGCTGCATGGCGAGCGAGGATAGACCCCGTGCAAGGCGCCGTCAAGGATCGACGCGCGCGCAGAGCCACGCGGAGACGCGGAGAGACATGCCCACGTCGTCTCCGCGTCTCTGCGGCTCTGCGTGAGACCGATCAGTAGGGATTCAGGGCGCCCGGGTGTCGACGGCGGGCGGCGGGACGGCGGCATCCGCCCGGGCCTCATCGCCCGAGAACCACATGCGGACGGCGATCAGCGCCAGGAACACCGCGAACCCGCGGCGGAGGCCGGCCGGCGAGAGCTGCAGCCCGAGCCGCGCCCCTACGCCCGCGCCGACGAAGAGCCCGAGCGCGACGAGCAGCCCGGCACCCAGGTTCAGGTTCCCCGTCCTGTAGTACTCCCACGCCCCCAGCGCGCCGACGGGGAGGAGGAGCGCGGCGAGCGAGGTGCCCGTGGCGCTCTGCGGCTGCATCCGCGCGATGAAGATCAGCGCCGGCACGATCACCACGCCCCCGCCGATGCCGAAGAGGCCCGAGAGCACCCCCGCCCCCAAACCGATCAGCAGGAAGACGACCCATCCCATGCTCAGTCCCCCGCCTGAGCGGACTTGCGGCGGCCGGCGCGCTTCGGCGGCGCCGTCTTCTTCCGCGGGCGCCCGCCCTTCTTCCCGTTCTCGCGCGCCGCGGCGGCCTTGGCCTCGCTCTTCGCCCCGCCCAGCCACTTCGCGTACCACGCCTTCACGTTCAGGAGGCGCAGGAGCAGCCCGGGAACGGCAATGTCGGCGTCGATCTCCGCCCAGTGCAGCGCATAGCCGTCCTCTTCGGGATCGACCTTGGCAAGCTGCTCGGACGTCGCCGCATTCAAGCCCCAGTATGGGTTGTCTGGAGGAGGGAAGCCGAATACGCAGCCGTTCTTCATCTCGAACATGACGAGCTTCCGCTCCCCATCGTACCAGGCCCTTACGGCGCGTGGTTCGATCTCGTCGTCGGAGTTGTCCCTGTCCGCCTCCGCGATGAGCCGGGCGACCTCTTCGTCCGTCAGGTGAATGTTCTTCATCCTTCACCACCTCGATTCAATTTGGACTCAGCCCATGCCAGCATCAGTTCTTCGCGATGCACAGAGACGAGCCGAAGCGCGCTTGCTTCGTCACTCGTGTTCATGGTGCTTTTGCTCAGCTTCAACGTCTCGAGTACGATCCGGCACTTCTTTCCCGCGTACCGGACGTGAACGTGGGCCGGCTCGTGATCGTCCGGGAAGAAGCTGAACGCGAACCCGCCGACTGTGAGCACCGTGGGCATGGGAGTATGTATCCGAACGGTTGGGTTTGTCAACCGGGTGATGTTGCTTTCCCGGTCAAGTGAACCCGCCAATACCGTTCGTAAACACGGTGACCCGCAAGACACAATTCGGAGCTATCTCTTTGCGCCAGCGGGGGTACGCGAAATCGGAGGAATTCCTTCGAAGGGGGTCGATCCAAGCCTAGCGATAGCCCGCGGCCTGCAGCGCGAAGAGCTCGGCGTAGCGGCCACCGAGCGCGACCAACTCCTCGTGCGTGCCCTGCTCCACCACGCGGCCGTGCTCCAGCACCACGATGCGGTCGGCCATGCGCACGGTGGAGAAGCGGTGCGAGATGAGGATGGCCATCTTCCCCTCCGTGAGCTCGGTGAAGCGGCGGAAGACCTCGTACTCGGCGCGGGCGTCGAGGGCGGCGGTGGGCTCGTCGAGGATCAGGAGCTGCGCGTCGCGCATGTAGGCGCGGCCGAGCGCCACCTTCTGCCACTGCCCGCCGGAGAGGTCCACGCCGCCCTCGAACCGGCGTCCCAGCATGGTCTGGTAGCGCTGCGGCAGCTCCTCGATCACCCCCGCCGCCAGCGACCGCCGCGCCGCCTCCTCGATCCCCGAGCGCACCTCGCCCGTGTCCGAGGCGAGCGCGGCGATGCGGCCGACGGCGATGTTCTCCTCGGCCACCATGTCGTAGCGCACGAAGTCCTGGAAGATCACCCCCGACTGGTCGTGCAGGTCGGCGGGGTCGTAGGCGGAGAGCGGCAGCCCGTCGAGCAGCACCTCGCCCCTGGTGGGGTCGTAGAGGCGCGTGAACAGCTTGGTGAGCGTGGTCTTGCCTGCGCCGTTCTCGCCCACCAGCGCCAGCCGCTCCCCCGGCGCGACCCGGAAGCTGATCCCCCGCAGGACCCAGCCCGGATCGTCGTCGGGGAGGGAGGCTGCCGCTTCGGCCGCGGCCTCCGCGCTCGCCGCGGCATCGCCGTCGCCCGCGAACGCGTCGGTGGAGGGCGCGTTGGCCTCGGGGTAGCGGAACCAGACGTCGCGGAACTCGAAGCCGAGGCGGATGGGGCGCGGGAAGGGCACCGGGCTCGCCGGGCTCGCGATCTCCGGCCGCATGCGGAAGAAGATGAAGAGGTCGTCGAGGTAGAGGGCCTGCTCGTAGAGCTCGCTGAAGGAGAGCAGCATCCGCTGGATCACGTCGCGCGAGCGCGAGAAGCTCCCCGCCAGCAGCGTCAGGTCGCCCACGGTGATGCGCCGCTGCACGGCGCGCACGACGATGGCCGCGTACGCCGCGTAGTAGCCGAGCGTGGAGACCAGCGAGAGCGCGGTGCTGGCGACGTTGCGGCGGATGGCCAGGCGCCGGTTCGCCTCGTAGAAGCGGTCCGCCAGCTCCCGGTACTGCTCGATCAGCCACCCGGAGAGGCCGAAGAGCTTCACCTCCTTGGCCGTCTTGTCGGTGGCCGCGACGAAGCGGTAGTAGTCGAGCTTGCGGCGCTCCGGCGTCCACTGGTAGAGGAGCGAGTAGCCCAGCGCCGCGTAGTGCGTCTCACCGAGGAAGCTGGGGATCACCGCCACCACCAGGAGCGCGAAGAGGACCGGCGAGAAGGCCAGCAGCGTGCCCGTGAGGGTGAGCAGCGTGAGCCCGTCCTGCGCCAGCCCCAGGAGCTGGCTGAGCAGGGCGATGCGCCCCACCGTCTGCCGGCGGGCGCGCTCCAGGCGGTCGTAGAAGCCCGGGTCCTCGAAGTGCTGCAGGTCGAGCGCGGCGGCGTGCTCCATCAGCCGCACGCTCAGCCGGTTGCTGAAGAGGTCGCCGAGGAGCGACTCGAGCAGCGACCCGGTGCGCGCCGCGGCCTCTCCGACCGCGACGATCGCGAGCTCGGCGATGAGGAGGGTGGCGATGCGGCGCCAGTGCGGCTCGCCCGTCCGCGTCGCGGCGATCACCGCGTCGATGATGAGCTTGCCGATCCAGAGGGTGGCCACGGGGACGAACGCGCGCAGCAGCCGGAGCGCGCAGATCCCCGCCACCATCCCGCGGTGGGTGCCCCACACCATGCGCAGGAAGGGCGGGAGGTTGCGCATGGCGCGCAGCCGCTCGCCCCAGGAAGGCGGCTTCTCGGCGGGGGAGCGGGCGCGGCGCCCGAGATGCTGACGTGCCTCGGCCATGCGCAGGAGAGTAACGCCTGCGTCTCTCCGCCGCACCCGCAAAGAAATCTCACGCAGAGCCGCGGAGCCGCAGAGAACCAACGACTTCCTCTGCGTCTCCGCGGCTCTGCGTGAGACCGATCTTTAGAAATTTCCCAAAACGCGCCGAGACTACAGGCTGAGCCAGTAGTTGAACTTGATCAGCAGCACGTTGGTGCTCGGCGCCTGGCGGCTGTCGAACAGGCGGCCGAAGTCGCGCCCGAAGCGGAAGGCGCCGTTGGGCTCGACGTTCTCGCGGCCCTGGCTCCACACCACGAACATCGTCGATCCCGGCCGGTACTCCCAGCGCAGCACCAGGTTGGAGCGCAGCGCCTTGTAGTTGAAGTCCGGCTGCCCGAAGCTGAACTCGGCCCTGCCGTCGCCGTTGCGGTCCACCGAGTAGAGGCCGTCGTGCAGCGAGAGCGCGCCGCCGAAGGGCGAGAAACGGTCGTCGAAGTGCTTCGCGCGCGGGTCGCTCACCTCCTTCAGGCCGCCGTAGTCGCCCGCGGCCACGAAGGGCTGCGCGTAGAAGTCCAGCGTCAGCTTGGGGGTGAAGGCGTAGCTCATCCGCGTGGTCAGCGACACCGACGCCTGGCGGATGTCGGCGAACACGTAGTGCCGCTGGCCGGTGGAGTCCGCTGGCTGGGCGACGAAGATCCACGGGTCGCGCCCCCAGCTCACGCTCGGGCCGGCGGAGACGCGCAGCCGGGCGCCCGCGCGCAGGGTGAGGGTGGTGCCCGCGCTCCAGCTCTTCCCCACCGTGCTCCATTCGTTGTAGCCCTCCGTCCACAGCTCGCCGGAGAGGCGCTTGCGGCTGTCGCTGTAGATCCCCGCGTTGTAGTGCGTGTACGCCGGCCCGGTGAAGGCGGGGCCGCCGCGCAGGATGTCGGCGCGCAGCGCCGGGAACTCGGTGTCGCTCCCCCACCAGCCGCCCCAGTTGTTCTTCAGGTTCCACCCGCCGTTGACGTTGATCCCCGTGGTCAGGTGCTCGCCGCCGAAGTTCCAGCCGTTCCAGGCGTTGAAGTTCGCGTTCCAGCTGCGGAACGTCTTCCCCGGCTCGAAGTGGTTCCAGCCGACCCACATCCCCTGCAGCAGCCAGTCGGTGGAGCGCTGGAACCCCATGTCGTTCATCTCCAGCCCCGGCGAGCGGGCGTGGCCGTACAGCCCGCCGCGCAGGTGGCCGCCCCCCGTCTTCTCCACCTGCACGTCCGCCAGCCACCCGGTGAGCGACGTCCGGGTGGGATCGAAGGTCAGGTGGCCCGCGTCGGGGCGCTGGAAGTAGTGGCCGGGGCCGAGCTGGATGCGGGTGATGGCGTCGGTGCTCCCCGCCACGTGGCTGCCGAGGACCGCCGCGGTGAGCTCGTAGTTGCCGGCGCCGAATCGGTGCCGCGCGTCGAGGCCGGCCGTCACGGCGTCGTGGGTGAGGATGGAGAGCCGCGGGTCGCCGTCCGGGAGGCCGCGGTGCATGGAGGTGACGATGCCGCCGATGGCGCTCCTGCCGCCGTTGTAGTCCTTGATGGCGCGGGCCACCAGGTAGTTGGTCATCGGCTCCACGGTCGCGCCGCGGTTCACCCCCAGGGTGTCGATGTACCGCGTCTCCTCGCGCGCGGTGAGCGCGTCGAGCAGCCCCACCGACCATCCGCTCGCCGTCTTCCCGCTCACCTTGGCGGCGCCGAGGATGGTGGTGTTCTCCGGCCGGTCGGTGAAGCGCGCCGCGGGGTCGCCCGCCTGCGGGGAGCGCCCCAGCCGGCGCGAGTAGAAGGGCTGGTCGTTGCCGAAGCCGCCGCTGCGCACCCAGTACGGGAAGTTGGCGCGGAAGCGGAAGATGTCGGCGCCCTCGGTGAAGAACGGCCGCCGCTCGCCGAAGAAGGTCTCGAACGCGGTGAGGTTCACCTCGCTGGGGTCGGCCTCGACCTGGCCGAAGTCGGGGTTGATGGTGGCGGTGAGGGTGAGATTGCTGGTGAGCCCGTACTTCACGTCGCCCCCCACGCCGGCCGCGCCCTGGTTGCGGGCGAAGAAGGGGTCGTTCGGCCGGTCTGGGGCGCGCGTCATCCGCGCCAGGGTGTAGGGGAGCACCTCCAGGCGGCGCGCGGACCTGAGGCCGGTGATGCCGCTCACCTCGCCGAACTGCGAGACGAAGCCGTTGCGGTCGCGGCGCACCACCGACCAGTCGTCTATCTCGCTGCGCCGCGCGATCTCGCGCGACACCTGCAGCCCCCACACCTGCGCCCCCTGCCCCGAGGCCGCGCTGCTGAAGCGGAGTTGCGAGAGGGGGATGCGGAACTCCGCCACCCAGCCGGCGCTGTCCACCTTCGTGGCGGACTCCCACACCGCGTCCCATCCCAGGTCTTCGTTGTTGTCGTTGGAATGGAAGGCGTCCTTCTGCACCCCGGCGGGGTTCACCGAGAAGCGGAAGGCGGTGCGCTTGTCGTTGTAGCTGTCCAGCATCACGTGCACCCACTCGCTGCTCACCCCGGCCATGTCGCGGCGCCCCACCGGCGCCACCATCGAGTCCGGGTGCGGGTCGAACGCGCGCACGGCCACCCAGATCGCGCCGTCGTCGTAGACGATGCGCGCCTCGGTGCGCAGGGTGCCGGGCTGCCCCGGGTTGGGCGTGCGCTGCACGAAGTCGGAGAGCGGCTGCGCCTGGGCCCACGCGGCGTCGTCGAGCACGCCGTCGAGCCTGGGCGCGGCGCCGGTGTAGCGCACGGCGCCGGCCATGCGGCGAGCCTCGGCCGGCGCGGCGGCGCGCACGGACTGCTGCGACTGCGCGTGGACACGGGTCGTGAAGGCGAGCAGGAGCGCGAGCGCTGGAAGGAGGAGTCGGTACCGCATGGACGGGTCTCCGTCGCTGGGAGGGTGGCGCAGAGAGGGAGCTGCGAGGATTGGATACGCGGCTCGCCCGCAGGGTTGGATCGGCTCTCGCCGGACGGGTATGATGTTAATTTCTTAGCAGGCGAATCGCCGTTAAAGATACGTTAAATTTTTAGCACTGTTTCAGACCACGCCGATCGTCGTGGCGACAGAATCCCGCTCACCCGGCCTGCTACGCTGTGCCACTTGCCCGCGGACGCGCGCATGACGATTTTTGTCGACAGGCCGGGCGAGGGTGCGGAGTGGACGACGTGGGTGGCTCGCCGGCCGAAGTGGAATCATCCAGCAACCGATCCGCGCACCCGGAGCCCCGCCGATGCTCGCCCTCCTCGCACTCGTCTCCATCGCCGCCGGTCTCGTCATGGTGCTCACCGACGACCGCATCGGCCGGCGCGCGCCGCGCGGGCCCGAGGCTGGCGCCGCGATGGCCCGCGTCCTCGGCCTGATCCTGCTGGTGGGCGGCGGCCTCGCCTTCCTGACCTGGTCGCGCTAGAGCGGTTTTCTCCCGGGTCCGGAGTTTGTGGCGCGTCCGCGGCCGTGGCGCCCTCTCCCTGCGCCTGAGAGCGCAAACCCTCTCCCGTACCGGGCGAGGGTGGGTGGCCTCGGCGGCGGCGCAGCCTGCGAGCGGC
>DASYJZ010000765.1:0-3121 GCA_035995965.1 Longimicrobium sp.
CTCCAGACCGCGCTCGACCGCGCCTGGGAGGTGAAGCCCGACCCCAGGGCCGGCGGGATCAAGAACTTCATCTTCAAGCGCGTGCTCTCGCTGGGGATGGTGCTGGGGATCGCCTTCCTGCTGCTCGTCTCCCTCGCGCTCAGCGCCATGCTGACGGCGGTTGGGGGCGCGATCGGCGCGCTGATCCCGGGGGCGTCGGCGGTGGTCGTGGGCATCCTGCAGACGGTGATCTCGCTCGCCGTGATCACCCTGCTCTTCGCCGCCATCTTCAAGGTGCTGCCGGACGCGGTGATCGCCTGGCGCGACGTGTGGGTGGGCGCGTTCGTGACCGCCGTGCTCTTCGAGGTGGGCAAGTGGGCGATCGGGCTGTACCTGGGCCACAGCAACCCGGGGAAGGCGTACGGCGCCGCCGGCGCGCTCGCCGTGATCCTGGTGTGGATCTACTACACCGCGATGATCGTGCTCTTCGGCGCCGAGTTCACCCAGACCTGGGCCGTGCGCCGCGGCTCCGGCATCCGCCCGGAGGAGGGCGCGGTGCGAGTGACGGAGGACACGCCCGGGGCCGGCAAGGCGGGCGGCAAGGAGCAGGCGACGCCGGAGGAGCCGGGGGGAGCCGGGGATTAAGCGCGCGGGGGGATACCGGCAACTGAATTCTCACAGAGGTCACAGGGGTCACGGAGGACGGGCGCGTTTCCTCCGTGACCCCTGTGACCCCCTGTGAGAGATTGCTGTGTCAGTCGGGCGGCGGCGTCAGGGAACGGGAGCCTGGGCGCAGGCGGCGTAGGCGGGGCCTTCCAGGTTGCGGATCGCGCACCAGTACCCCTGCCAGTTCGCGCTGGTGGGGTTCTGGCCGGTTCGCCCGCCGGCGTAGTTGCGCTCCCACGCCGCCCGCACCGTGCTGTCGGAGGCGATCAGCGCGGCGGCGGAGTTCATCGCGGCGCCGGTGACGGCGGACTGGCGGTACAGCGCGCCGAAGTCGAACAGCGCGACCCACCCGCCCGCGCCGGGGAGCGGCGGGGACCCGGCGCCGGTGAAGGCGTAGGCGGTGTAGTCGAGCGCCTTCCCCGTCGGGTCCAGCCGCATCGACACGAACCCGGGATTGTTGCCGAAGATCGGGCTCACCGCCGGCACGCCCACGTCTGCCACGCCGCCGCTCCCGGTGTCGTAGACCCGGAACTCGTTCATGTGCGTGTGCCCGGTCAGGTGCAGCCTGATCACGTCGGCGTACGCGCGCACCAGCGAGTCGAAGGGCGCCACGTAGCCGGCGGTGAACATCAGCGTGGGATCCGACGGGTGCTTGAGCGAGGAGTAGATGTCCACCCCCGGCGGGATGTGCGACGCCAGCCACACCCGGCGGTGCGCGGCACGCGCGGCGCGGAGCACCCCGCCCAGCCACCGGAGCTCGCGCGCCCCGCGGTCGGGCCCGCATGCCGCGTCGTAGCTGCGCGACCAGTAGATGTCGTTCAACATCACCAGCGTGGCGTTGGCGGCGGCGAGACGTGCCGTGTAGTACCCGCCGGAGCCGAACGCGGCCACGAAGCCGGGGGCGGGGCCGCCCCGCCGGGCCAGCGGCGCCCAGCTGCGCGCGGCCGAACGGTGGAACTGCGTGTCCATCCCGTAGTCGTTGCACCCCGAGTCGTTGTTGCCCAGGGCGGGGTAGATCGGAACGCCGCGCGGGAAGAGCGAGCCCATCCAGCGCGCCATGAAGGCCATGGTCGAATCGGCGAACGAGGCCGCCCCGGCGCTGTCGGGCGTGCCGGCGAAGACGGAGTCGTACTTCTGCTCGAAGTCGTGGCCCAGGAAGTCGCCGGTGACCACCACGAACGCAGGGCGCGGAACGGCCTGCCGCATGGCCGCGCCGGCCGAGAGCAGGAGCGGGTAGTTGCTGTCGCTGCCGTAGGCGCTGGGCGGCGTGGCGGGCGCCGCGGCGAGCACGCGGGCCCACCCCGTGGTGGGCGTTCCGCGGAGCGTCTTGACGACCTCCGGACCGGCGGTGAAGGGGTCGAAGTGGAGGTCCGACACCAGCAGCACGGTGCTTTCCCGCGCCGGCCGGGCACGCGTCTGCGCGCCCAGCTCCCCCGCCCCGAAGAACAGGACCGCGGCGCTGAGCGCGAGCGTGAGGCCTCCGCGTGCACGGGCGGCGTGCGATCGGTACGAGCGCATCGATGGATCCTCACGCTGGGTGCCGGGCCGGCACGTTCGAAGGGAGACGGGGGAGACAGGAGGGCACATCGACGGCGTGTACGATTTCGCGGCAGTATATCGGCGCCCGGAGAGGCCTGGCAAGACGCCGAGGACTGCATCTCACGCAGAGACACGAAGACGCGTAGAGCCGCCGTGAGCTCTCCGCGTCTCGTGTCTCTGCGTGATCCCTGCTTTCAGCTGTCCCCGCTCGCCGCGGCTTCTTCGTCGGTTGCATCCACCGCCGAGGCGGCAGCTTCCGACGATGCCTCCGCCGCGGCGGGCGAATCCGAATCCTCGGAAGCCTCTGACGAGGCCTGGGAGTCAGCAGCTTCCGGCGCACCCGGTGACTCCGGAGCAGCGGCGTTCGCGGCTGCCGCCGGTTCAGCGCCCAGCCCCGTCTCCATCAGCCCGGCGACGAGCTGGGTGAAGCGCACGGGGTCGTGCGGCTCGGAGCCCTCGGCCAGGAGCGACCAGCCGAGCAGCAGCTCCGCGTAGTCGCCCACCACCGGGTCGTTGGGGTTCGCGTCGAAGCGGCGGCGCAGGCCCTGCACCAGCGCGTGGCCGGCGTTCAGCTCCAGGATGCGGCGCTGGCGCGCGCCGTCGCGGCCCATCGACAGCAGGCGCTCGAGCTGGGGCGAGTAGTCGTGCTCGGCAACGACCAGCACGGCGGGCGACTTCGTGAGGCGGCCGGAGAGGCGCACGTCCTTCACCCACGTCTCCAGGCGCTTCTGGATGGCGCCCAGGAAGGGCTCGAACTCCTTCTTCCGCTCCTCGCCCTCCTCCTTCTTCTCCCCCTCTTCGTCCAGCTCCACCGCGCCCTTGCCGGCCGAGCGCAGCTTCGTCCTCTCGAACTCCGTCACGCTCTGCACCACCAGCTCGTCCACCGGGTCGGTGAGGTAGAGCACCTCCCAGCCGCGGTCGCGGAAGGTCTCCAGCG
>DASYJZ010000766.1:0-2577 GCA_035995965.1 Longimicrobium sp.
CGTAGAGCGCGCGCAGCTCGGCGCTCCAGTCGCGCTCCGGGGCCCCGGTGTAGAGGTCCAGCACGCGGTAGAGGAGCGCGTGGCGCAGCTCCGCGTGGTCCAGGTTGGCGAGCACCACCACCCCCACGCGCAGGTCGGGGATGATGCCGACGATGGCGCTCATCCCGTCGATGCTCCCGGTGTGCATCGCCACGAAGCGCCCGCGGTAGTCCTCCAGGAACCATCCCAGCCCATAGCTCACCAGCCGCGTCCCCGCCAGCCGCGCCCCGGGATAGAAGCGGTCGACCGGCACCACGAACTGCGGCGCGAACATCGACGCGTAGCCTTCGGCCGAGATCGTGCGCCGGCCGCCGAGCCGCGCGCTGTCCAGGAGGAAGCCGAGCCAGCGCGCCATGTCGTGCGCGCTGGAATGCATCGACCCCGCCGGCCCCACGTTGTCGATGTCGCGCTCGGGGATGGCGAAGATGCTGTCCCGCACTCGCAGGTGCGCGTGGGCGACGTTGGCGCGTCCCGCGAGCCCGGCGAACCCGGTGACCGTCTCCGTCAGGCCGACCGGGGCCAGCAGCCGGGTGCGCACCAGCGCCTCCCACGGCGTGCCCGCGGCCGCGGCGGCGACCTCGCCGGCGACCACGTAGGAGAGGTTGTTGTACGCGTACTGCGAGCGCAGGCTGGAGACCTGCGGCAGCTCGCGCATCCGCCGGACCAGGTCGGCGCGGGGGTAGCCGAGCACCCACACGAAGTCGTCGGGCGCCACGCCGCTGCGGTGGGTGAGCAGGTCGCGCACGGTGAGCTCGCGGGTGACGTACGGGTCCTTCAGCTCGAAGGCGGGCAGGTAGCGCCGCACCGGCGCATCGAGCTCCACCTTCCCCGAGTCGGCCAGCATCAGCAGCGCGGCCACGGTGAACGCCTTGGTGGTGGAGCCGACCGCGAACAGCGTGTGCGCGTCCACCGCCTCGGGACGCCCGATCGTCCGCACGCCGTATCCCTTCTCGAACACGATCGAGTCCCCCTGCACGATCGCCACCGCCAGCCCGGGGACGTGCCACTCCCTCGCGGCCCGCGCCACGTACGCGTCGAACGCCGCGAGGTCCGGCCGCGGCGGCGGGGCCTGCTGCGCGGCCGCGGGGAACGCGAACGCCAGCGCGAGCAGCGCCGCGGAGCGGGGGATGGGCATCGGAGCGCGTCCTCGGTTCGGTGGGATGGAACGGGGTTCAGCGGAGATGATAGGCGCCGCCGCCGGCCATGCGAAAGCCCTCACCCGCGGGCGATTCCTTCGGCGAGCGTAATCTCACGCAGAGCCGCGGAGACGCAGAGAGACGCCGCTGCCTCTCCGCGTCTCCGCGTCTGACGTCGTTTACAGGTGGTTGACGGCGGCGGCGCGGGATGGGTATCGTCCCGGACCTCGATTCCCTTTGCCCGGACGGATCTCGCGATGAAGCGCCGAGAGTTCCTTGCGCGCGCCGCCGCCGCTTCCGCGGGGCTCGCCGTCCTCCCCGGCGTGGTCCACGCCGCGCGGCTGCCGCTGGACGACCCCGAGTACCGGGAGCTGGCGCTGCGCGCGCTGGACGCGGCCAGGCGCGCCGGCGCCTCGTACGCCGACGTGCGCATCAACCGCAACCGTACGCAGGCCGTCGCCACCCGCGAGCGCCGCATCACCGGCTTCCAGGACGGCGAGACCTTCGGCTTCGGGGTGCGGGTGCTGGCCAACGGCGCCTGGGGGTTCGCCGCCAGCCGCGAGCTGGCGCTGGACGAGGTGGAGCGCGTGGCCCGGCAGGCGGTGGCGCAGGCGCGGGCGAACGCCGTCACCCTCAAGCGCCCGGTGGAGCTCGCCCCGGCCGAGGTGGTGCGCGACGGCCGCTGGCGCTCGCCGATCCAGACCGACCCCTTCGACGTCGCGGTGGAGGAGAAGGTCGCGCTCCTCCTCGCCGCGAACGAGGCCGCGCTGCGGGGCGGGGCGCGCTTCGCGACCTCGTCGCTCTTCTTCGTGCGCGAGGAGAAGACCTTCGCCAGCAGCGAGGGGTCGTTCACCACCCAGACGCTGTACCGCTCGCTCCCGCAGATGAACGTGACGGCGGTGAACGCCGACGGCTCGGACTTCCAGAGCCGCCTCTCCACCCCGGTGCAGCCGATGGGGCTGGGCTACGAGCACGTGCAGGGCGCGCGGCTGGTGGAGCGCGCGCCGGAGTGGGCGCAGGAAGCGGTGCAGAAGCTCACGGCGAAGCCGGTGCAGCCGGGGCGCTACGACCTGGTGCTGCTCCCGTCGCACCTGTTCCTCACCATCCACGAGTCCATCGCGCACCCCACCGAGCTGGACCGCATCATGGGGTACGAGGCGAACTACGCCGGCACGTCGTTCATCTCCCCGATCGAACGGTTCCTGGGCCAGTTCCGCTACGGCCCGCCGATCTTCAACATCCAGGCGGAGCGCTCGGCGCCCGGCTCGCTGGCGACGGTGGGATGGGACGACGAGGGGGTGCGCCCCGACGAGTACCTGATCGTGAAGGACGGGGTGCTGAACGACCTGCAGACCACGCGCGAGCAGGCGCCGATGCTGGCGGACTGGTACCGGCGGCAGGG
>DASYJZ010000767.1:0-11892 GCA_035995965.1 Longimicrobium sp.
GCCGTGCCGGGCGGCACGTGCAGCGACACGCCGTCGAGCGCGCGCACCACCCGTCCGCGCGCGCGCGCCATCCATCCCCCGTATTCCTTCTCCACGCCGTCCAGTCGGATCATGAGCGGGAGCGTACGCCGGGCACGTTCCAGACGCAAGGCGGGAACAGAAACGGCCGTTTCACGCAGAAGACGCAGAGGAACGGAGAGTTCGCAGTTCTCTTGGTTCCACTGCGTCTCTGCGTGAGACGCGGAGTGCGGCCGGCGGCTCGCGCAGGACGCAGCGGTCCTGCCGATGTGAGCGGTCGTGGGGTGCAAACCGGCATCCGTTCGCCTCCTCCGCCGCGGTCATGCGTCGAGGAGGGCCGAGAGATGAACGCAAATGGACGCACGGTACGATGGCTCCGCTCGCGCCGTAAAGGCAAAGTTTCCGCGGTGGCGGAGTTGTGGCGCACCGTGTCCACCTCCTTGCCCGCGCGGCGGGCCTGCGCCAGTTTCGCCGCCATGGCCCCCGACCCCCGTCCGCCGCGCGAGTTCGAGGTCGTCCGCGACCCGCTCTGGAATACCATCCGGCTGGATCCCACCGCGGTCTCGATCATCGACACCCCGCAGTTCCAGCGGCTGCGGCAGATCCGGCAGCTCGGGCTGGCGTACCTCGTCTATCCCGGCGCGACGCACACCCGCTTCGACCACGCGGTGGGCGTCTACCACCTCGCCCGCTGGGCGCTGGGGCTGCTCTCCGAGCGCGGCGACCTGAAGGGGATCGACCCGGCCGAGTGCGCGCTGGTGCCCTACGCCGCGCTCCTCCACGACGTGGGCCATTACCCCTTCAGCCACGCGCTGGAGGAGCTCGACGGCGAGTGGGTGCCCGGCCACCACGAGGCGCTCACCGGCCGCTTCCTGCGCGCGCCGGAGCTCGCGGGCGTGCTCGACGGGATCGGGCACGACGCGGCGGAGCGCATCGAGGCGCTGATCCGCGCGCGCTCCGCGTCGCCGCTGCAGGGGCTGGTCTCGGGGAGCCTGGACCTGGACAAGATCGAGTACCTGCGCCGCGACGCGCGCTTCTGCGGGGTGCCGTACGGCGAGGTGGACGTGGACCGGCTGCTGAATGCGCTGACCGTCGTCGCTGACCCGGCGACCGGCCGCGCGGAGATCGGCATCCACGAGAAGGGGCTCTCGGCGCTGGAGTCGCTGCTCTTCGCCAAGTACCAGATGTTCCGCAACGTCTACTGGCACCACGCCGTGCGCGCCGCCACCGCGGTGTACAAGCGGCTGGTGCAGGACGCAGTCGACGGTGGCCTGGTCACCCCCGACGAGATCGTGGGAATGACGGACGAGCGGCTGCTGGTGACGCTGGAGTTCCGCGCGCTGGAGCGGGGCGGCCCGCACGCGGAGCGCGTCGCCCGCCGCTGGCTCCCCGCCATCGCCGAGCGGCGGCTGCCGAAGCGCGCGCTGGAGCTTCCCGGCGAGGCGCTGCGCGGGCTGCCGGCGGAGGAATGGCTCTACGCCGAGCCGCGGCTGCGGCACGCGCTGGAGCTGCGGCTGGCCGACGAGCTGGGGCTGCCGTGCGGCGGCGCCTTCGTGGACTACCCGGAGAAGCCGCGGATGCTGGGGCTCGACGTGCTGATGCTGCGCCGCGACGGGGCCGTCCACCGCCTCACCGACGAGGGGCGCGCGGGGCTGATCGGCCTCCCCCAACTCGCGGACGAGCTGTACTACACGGCGCGCGCCTTCCGCGTGTTCACCGTCGAGCGCCGCGCCGTCCCGGCCGCGGGGATGCTCGCGCTCCTCTCTCTCACCGCCGGCGAGTTGCGCGCGCGGCTGGAAGAAGCGGGGCCGCTCCTGTAGCTTCCTTTACGGCGGACGGCGGTACGTCGGTCTGCCGATCCCCCCTGCGCGTCTCCCTGGCCCCCGACACCCATGGCCGTTCCGCCGATCATCCACGCCGAGCACCGCGTCATCCGGGGACTGCGTGACGCCGGGGCGACGGGTCCCGACACCGCCGGCTCCGTCGCGAACGAGCGGCCGCTCGACGGACGCGCGCTCGAGCGGCTGATCGCGGCCGGCGCCGTCCGCGCAGCCGGTGACGGGCGCTACTTCCTCGACCTGGATGCGTACCAGGCCTACCGCGGCGAGCGGCGCAAGCGGGCGCTGACCATCCTCGGCGTGGGGCTGTTCGTCGTCCTCGTCCTCGCCCTGAGCGGGCTCCTCCGCTAGCCCTCGCACCCGCGGCGCCCGACGTGAGCGAAGCGTATCCGGTCCCCTCCGTGCGGCTCGACGAGCCGCGCGGCGAGCACGTGCTGATCGCCGAAGACGACCCGGCCGCGGCGCGCATCCTCCGGCAGATCCTGCAGCAGGTGGGCTACACCGTCACCGTGGCCGAGACGGGGACGGAGGCGCTGCGCATGCTGGAGGAGCAGGGGCCGCCCGACCTGCTGCTGCTGGACTGGATGCTCCCCGGCGTCTCGGGGCTGGAGATCTGCCACCTGGCGCGCGAACGATGGGACCCGCTGCGGCTGCCGATCCTGATGGTGACGGCGAAGACGGACCCCGAGAGCGTCTACGCCGCCTTCGACGCGGGGGCGAGCGACTACGTGGCCAAGCCCTTCCGCGGCGCCGAGCTGCGGGCTCGCATCGCGGCGCACCTGCGCACCCGCAGGATGGCGGAGGAGCGGCGGCGGATGGAGGCGCACCTGCTGGAGCGCGACCGCCTCTCCACGCTGGGGCTGCTCACCAGCGGCGTGGCGCACGACCTCAACAACCCGCTGGCGGTGATCTCCGCGCACGCGCAGCTCCTCGCCCGCCGCGCCCCCGACGAGGCGACGGCCGGGCAGCTCCGCGAGATCCTGGAGGCGGTGGAGCGGTGCCGGCACATCGCCGCCGACCTGCTGGGCTTCGCCCGCCGCCACCCCGCCGAGCGCGCGCCGGTGGACGTGGGCGAGGTGCTGCGCGCCACCCTGGCGCTCCGCCGCCGCGACATGGAGACGAACGGCATCCGCACCGTGGTCTCCATCCCTCCCTCGCTCCCGGCGGTGACGGCCGACGCGCACCAGCTCCAGCAGGTGTTCCTGAACCTGGTGGTGAACGCCGAGCAGGCGCTGCGGGAGAGCGGCTCGACGCTGGAGGTGTCGGTGACGGTGGATCCCGACCGGGAGAGCCTGTCCGTGCGCTTCCGCAACGACGGCCCGCCGATCCCGGCCGAGGCGCTCCCGAGCATCTTCGACCCCTTCTTCACCACCAAGCCGCGCGACGAGGGGACGGGGCTCGGGCTCGCCATCTGCCGGCGCATCGTGCAGGAGCACGGCGGCGAGATCGCGGTGGCGACCGGCCCCGACGGCACCGCCTTCACCGTCCGCCTCCCGGTGAGCGGCGGTGGCTGAATCAGCAAAAGGTTCGTCTCACGCAGCGACGCAGAGAAAGCCGCCGTGGCCTGTCTGCGGCTCCGCCTCGCTGCGGTGAGGCGCCGTCTTCTGTGGGGCTATGCCGCGTGCAGGCCTTTTGCCGGCTTCTTCTTCAGCGGCGACGCCTTCTCTTGGGCCAGTTGCGATTCGAGCCCGTTCTGCACCCACGCGTTCATGCTCTGGCCCGTGCGCGTCGCCGCCTCGGATACGCGGCGGTGAAGGGCGGGAGGCACGCGCACGAGGAAACGGCCGGAGTAGGGACGCTGGGGCACGCGCCCCCGCTCCTCGCAGAAGGCGACGTACTCGTCGACGGCGTTGCGGAACGCGGCCTCGAGCTCGTCCACGCTCGCCCCCTCGAATGTGACCACGTCGGAGATGTCGTTCACCCGGCCGTGGAACACGCGGTCGTCGGGCTCGTATTCGACCGTCGCAGTGTAACCCTTGTGATTCATGGATCGTCCTCGCTCGGGGGAGTCAGCCCCGCCGTGGTAAGGAAGTCGCGGAGGTTGCGGATGGCATACCGCTTCGCCTCCTTCTGCGGGTGCGGGCGGTGGAAGACGGCCACGTACTGGCCCAACTCGATCGCCACCGCCGACCCGGCCCGCTCCTGGATCTCCGCTCCGTAGTGGACGAGCATTCGCTCCACGTCGGCCCAGACGATGTTCGCCCGCGTGGGCTCCTCGAACACAGTTGCAAGACACCGCGTGTGCCTGGACGCCATCGTGATATCTGCGGATGATACTAACGCACGGAATGCACCCTGGCAAGCCTTCCGTCAAACTCACCGTAAGTGGACGACGGGTGAGCAGCAGAACACATTGTGGACGGGTAATTACTTGCATCTGATGCCACTCAAAGCAAGCTCTTCGTAGGAAGTGGACACATAGATAAACGAACGATCGCCCGGGGCCGGCCTTCAATGCCCCGGGCGATCCGTGTCTTCCCTCCTGAAATGCTACGCCATCGCCTTGTCGATCAGCGCCTCGTAGACGGGCCTGGGGAGCGCGCCGACCTGGCGGGCGACGGGGATGCCGCCCTTGAACACCATCACCGTGGGAATGGAGGCGATCTGGAAGCGCTGGGCCGTCTGCTGGTTGCGGTCCGTATCCAGCTTGGCGACCAGCACCGAGCCCAGGCGCGAGCGTGCCAGCTCGTCCATGATCGGCGCCACCATCTTGCAGGGGCCGCACCAGTCGGCGTAGAAGTCGACCAGCACCGGCACCTGCGCGTCGGCGATCACGCGGTCGAAGTCGGCGTCGCTGAGCGCCACGGGGCGGTCCAGCAGGATCGGCCGCGAGCAGTTGCCGCACCTGGGCCGGTCGCCGGCGCGCGCCAGGTCTACGCGGTTCAGCCGCCCGCAGGACGGGCACGCCACCGTTACCTTCCGCCCGGCGCTCGTCTTCGTGTCCATCCCCCCTCCTCCTGCCGATTTCGGTGAGGCTTACCGCTCCACCGGATAATCCGGGCCGCGCCGGCTCCAGTCGATGTAGGAGCCGTCGTACAGCTTCGTCTGATAGCCCAGATAGCGCGCGACGAAGTAGTCCCAGCTCGCCTGCACGCCGGTGCTGCCGTACACTACCACCGTGTTGGGGCGCGGGGGCGCCTGGACCGTTCTCGCGGGGCGCCGCTGCGGTTGCCGCCGACCGCGCCGCGCGGCCTGCGAGGTGTCGGCCGGCTCATAGCGCGGCCGCTCGCGGATGAACTCCACGTCGGTGGCGAAGCGGCCACCGGCCAGGCGGAAGAGCGCCCGCAGCACTTCGGGGCTGCGCAGCACCGGGTTGGCGGGCGACGCGATGGTGTTTTGCCAGAACAGGTTCTTGGCGCTGGGGATGTGGCCTGGGCGCTGCCCCCCCTCGCCCGGCTCGGCGCCCGAGTACTGCTCCGGCGGGCGGGCGTCGATGAGCGCGACCGTCGAGTCGCGCATGTGCCCGCGCACCCAGTTGGCGTCCACCACCAGCTCCGGGTGGGGATGGGGCGTGAAGCTGCCGCGGCGCGCAGTAGGGGACGCCGTCTCCACCGGCTTACCCGCGGCGTGCCAGGCCTCCAGCCCGCCGTTCAGCACCGCGGGCGGATGACCCAGGTAGTCGAGGGTGAAGAAGGTGCGCCCCGCCGCCAGCCCGCCTAGGTCGCCGTAGACCACCACGTGGCTGTCGTCCGAGACGCCCACGGCCTCGAAGGCGTCGTCCAGCGCCTGGGTCGAGGGGAGCTCGTTGGGGAGGCCGTCGCGCTCGGTGACGATGCTGGAGAGCGCGAGGAAGCGCGCTCCGGGGATGTGCCCGGCGTCGTAGCTCGCGCGGTCGCGGCCCACGTGCAGGATCACGGTGGCGGGGTCGGACAGCCGCCGCTGGAGCTGCGCCACGCTCACCAGCAGGTTGGCGCCCACCGGCGGCGCCGGCACCTCGCGAAGCTCCTTGGGGAGCGGGCAAGCGGTCAGCAGGAGCAGCGCCGCGGCGCCGAACACGTTCCTCGTCCTCGTCATCCTCCCCCTCCGTCGGTTGTCGTGGTCCGCCACAATCGCTGTCTGCTTCGCGCGGCGCAATCTTCGACGGGTTGGAAACCCGCCGCTGGAACGGCACGAAGTCCGCCATAGCGGCGCCTTCGCGGACTTGGCCGCGGCTACGCGGCGATCCCATCGCCCCACACTCCTCAACACTCTACCCGCACAACACCCTGATCACGGGCCTGGAAGTCGGCGGACCCCTCGCCCTTCGCATTGGGCGGCAGTGCTTGATTCGGCTTTGTTTCGGGTGTACTCTACGGTGACGATCCTTGCCGTGTCCCGCGCAGCAGCAGCCTTGAGCGTCGCGACTCCACCCTTCCCGGAAGCAGCCTTGCGTGGCCTACTCGCGGCCGCGGTCGCGGCGTGGGTCCGCCCGTCGGCGTCGGGCGACTCGCAATCCGCAGAAGGCGCGCCGCGACGTGTGTACGTCGATGCGTTCGCGGGCGCCGAGCTCCAGTTCGGCACCGGCGTGCTCCGTGAGGCGGCGGAGCCGACCCGCGCGCAGGCGGCGGTCCGCGCGATCGAGGAGGCCTGTGCCGGTGGCGCGCCGTGCCCGATCTCGCTGTTCGTGGAGGAGGATCCCGCGCACCTGCAGCGCATCTATGGCGATCTGGAAGATGCCATCGGGGGGGAGCGGCTGCGCGCCACGCGCGACTTCGCCTCGCTCGCGGCCGGCGAGGCGTCGCTGGTCGAGGCGCCCTTCGCCTCGGTCGCAGGCGACGTGGCGCGCTTCGCCGCCGACGGACGGGCGTTCTTCTGGCTGGCACCGGCGACTGCCCGCGCGATGCCGTGGACCGCGGTCGAGCCGCTCCTCGCCATCCGCGACGCGACGCTGCTGATCCGCTTCCCCCACGCGGACTTCGAGAAGCAGTCGCGCCACGTCGGTGCGCTCGCCGACCTCCCGGCGTTCGCGCGCCGCATCGTCGAGGGGTGCTCGTCGCTGCTGGCCGACGGGAAGCACGGGTGGCTTTCCATCTGGCGGACGGAAGCGCGCGATGGCACGGCCGAGCTACCCGGCGTGCTGGAGCGGTTCCGCGCGCTCCTCGCCGGCGCGGCGGGCGAGCGGATGGTGAAGCCGATCGAGCTCCAGTCGGCGGATGGTGGGCGCGCGTGGTGCTTCCTCGTCACCGCGGACGCGGCGGTGGGGCTCGCGGTGGAGGGCGACGGCGTGGCGGGGTCGGCCGTGGAGCGCGAAGTCGCGCCCGCTGAGCCGACACCCGTGCCGCGGCGGGTACGTGCGGCGGCGCTTCGGACGGCCGCGATCTCGGCTCCGACACCGGCAACGGAAGCCGCGGATGCAGCTGCCGCGATCCCGGATTCGACGAGGGAGGTCCCGCATCGTGACGTGCCCGTCGAGCCGCCGCCGCCGGTGCCCGCACCTGCCGCGCCTGTTGCCGAGCCGCATCCCGACCAGGTGCTGGACCTCTTCCCCGACGACGTCGCACCTCCGACCGCGGCTCCCGCCCGACCCGAGGTCGCACTCGGCGCCGAGGTGGAGGCACGCTTCGGCTCGCGCACCGTGACGTGGGGCGAGGTGCTGGCGTCGTACGCGGCGAGAGGCGTTTCGGCCGAGGCCGTGAAGGCAGCCCTTCGCCACCTGCGCCGCGGCGGGCGGGCGATCTACGCCTCAATCCGCCGCGATACCGACGAGATCGTCTTTCCGCCCGAACCCGTGGCACCCGCGAAGGCCAACCGGCACGCGAAGACTCCTGTCGACGACGGATTGTTCGGGTCCGGCGAATGATTCCGCCGTTGGTGTCCGCGAAGGCGGACTGCGTGCCGTTGTAGCGGCGAGTTTACCCGCATCGTCGCGAATATCTCCGACGCAGCACGACGACGCCCCCGCCGGCAACCGGCGGGGGCGTCGTTGTTCTCGTGCGGCGGGCTTGCTTTAGAGCCCGAGCATCTTGTTCACGCGGGCCTCGAGCGAGGGAAGGGTGGCGCCGGTGATGGCGCTCTCCAGCAGGTCCACCAGCTCCTCGGCGAAGTCGTCGGGCTTGCGGCGGGTGACGCGCACCAGCGGGGCGAAGGCCAGCAGCACCGTGCGCTCCGCGTCGCCGTCGCCGGGGCCGTCGCCGCCGCGCCAGGCGTCGTAGTCGGCGCTCGCCTTCCACGGCTCGTGGTCGTCTTCCTCCTCCTCCATCTCCTCCGGCACCATCCCGTCCGGCAGGCTGTGGACGGGGATCGAGATCCCCACCATCGCCTTGACCTCGGCGGCGGGCTCGTCGGGCTCCTCGGCGAGCAGCCCCAGGTGCACGGGCTCGCGCAGCGTCTGCCGCAGCAGGTTGAGCGTGTCGGCCGGGAGCATGGCGCGGAAGGACGGGCGCTGGTTGCCGTCGACGAAGAACGCCATCGGCACCAGCTCGGCGTCCGAAGGAACCAGTCCCTCGGCGTCCACCTCGCGCATCTCGAGCTCGACGGGCTCTTCGCGGATGTAGACGTGCATGAGCGTGGATCTCCAGAGAGGGGAGGGGCTTGCGCGGCGCGGAGGTCGCAACCAGGGGCGCCGCACCCTTTTACAGGCGTCCGCCGTGCAGGTTCCCGCGGTGGCGTGAGGGGCGCGGGAATTGCCGCCCGCCGGGTCGCGGGTATCTTCACGGGCGCCTTCGCCGGGGGCCGGTCCCGCCCGCCGTGCGCCACCGTCCGAATGTAGCCGCGCCGCCTGCGGAACGCACGAACTTTCGTGCGCCCGGCCGCCACCCGCACCCCGGGCCCCATGCTTCCGGTCGTCAACCCCGACCCCCGCGCCGCGCGGCTGGAGCGGGCACTGCGCGAAAAGGTGCGCGGCGAAGTCCGCTTCGACGCGCATTCGCGCCTCCTCTACAGCACCGACGCCTCGCTCTACCAGTTCCTCCCCGTCGGCGTCGTGGTGCCGCGCGACGGCGAAGACGTGGTGGCGGCGGTGGGGCTGGCGGCGGAGCACGGCGTCCCCGTCCTCCCGCGCGGCGGCGGGACGTCGCTCGCCGGGCAGACCGTGGGGGCGGCGCTGGTGATGGACTTCGGCAAGCACATGAACCGGGTGCTCTCCATCGACCCCGCCGTGCGGCGGGCGAAGGTGCAGCCGGGGCTCAGGCTGGAGCGGCTGAACCGCGAGGCGGCGCCGTACGGGCTGCAGTTCGGGCCCGACCCGGCCACCATCCGCCAGTGCGCGCTGGGCGGGATGATCGGCAACAACTCCTGCGGCGCCCGCTCGCTGGTCTACGGGAAGACGGGCGACCACGTCCACTCGCTGGACTGCGTGCTCGCCGACGGGCGCTGCGCCCACTTCGGCGCCATGCGCCGCGACGCGGTGGCCGGCGCGCCGGGCGCGGAGGGGGCGCTCGCCCGCGCCGTGCTCGCCATCCTCGAACCGCACCGCGCGGAGATCTCCGCGCGCTACCCGCGCATCCCCCGCCGCGTGTCGGGCTACAACTTCGACGCGATGCTGGAGGACGAGGAGCTGAACCTCGCCCGGCTGATCGTGGGGTCGGAGGGGACGCTGGCGACGGTGGTCGAGGCGGAGGTGGGGCTGGTTCCCATCCCCCTGGCGCGGGCGCTGGTGCTCCTCAGCTTCCGCGAGCGCTTCACCTCGTTCGACGCGGTCCCCGCCATCCTCCCCGAGCTGGGGCTCTCCGCGCTGGAGATCGTGGACTCGCGCGTGCTGCAGGGCGCGCGCGAGATCCTGGAGTTCCGCGCCCCCGCGGCCATGGCGGCGCCGGACGCGCTGGGGGTGCTCTTCTGCGAGTTCTCCGGCGAGTCGAGGGAGGAGGTGCGCGCGCTGGCGGAGGACTTCGCGGCGCGGGCGCCGGGGCTGCCGGGGGCGCCGTCCCCCGGCGTCTATCTCAGCGAACGCGAGCAGGTGGCGGCGTGGCAGCTCCGGCAGGCGGCCACGGGGCTCCTTTACCTGACCACGCCGTCCAAGGACATCAAGCCGCAGGAGTTCGTGGAGGACACCGGGGTGCCTCCGGAGCGGCTGGGCGAGTACACCCGGCGCTTCGAGGCGATCGTTCAGCGCCACGGCACGACCACGGGCTTCTTCGGACACGCGGGGCAGGGGTGCCTGCACATCCGCGTGGACCTGAACCTGAAGCGCGGCGAAGACCGCGACCGCATGCAGCGGATCGCCGGCGACATCGCCCAGCTCGTCGTCGACTTCGGCGGCTCCCTCTCCGGCGAGCACGGCGACGGCCTGGCGCGCAGCGAGTTCCTGCCGCTGATGTTCGGCCCCGAGATCATCGACCTGCACCGGCAGGTGAAGGCGGTCTTCGACCCCGAGGGGCGGATGAACCCCGGCGGCAAGATCGTCCCCCCCTACCAGCGGATGAGCGAAAACCTGCGCTTCGGGCCGGACTACGAGGTCACGCCGCCGGAGACCTTCTTCCACTACGGGGAGGGGGGATGGGACGTGGCGGTGGAGAAGTGCAACGGGATGGCCGTCTGCAGGAAGCTCGACACCGGCACCATGTGCCCCTCGTTCATGGTGACGCTGGAGGAGATGCACAGCACCCGCGGCCGCGCCAACTCGCTGCGCGAGGCCATGCGCGGCGCGCTGCCGCGGATGAAGAGCGAGGAGGTGCTGGAGGCGCTGGACCTGTGCCTGGCCTGCAAGGCGTGCAAGACGGAGTGCCCCGTGGGCGTGGACATGGCGCGCTACAAGGCCGAGTTCCTGGCGCAGCACCACCGCGAGCACGGCACCCCGCGCGAGGCGCACTTCTTCGGCCGCGTGCACGACCTGGCGCGGCTGGCGAGCGTCGCCCCCGGCGCGGCGAACCTGGGCCAGCGCCTCTTCGGCGGGGCGATGAAGGCCGCCGCCGGGATGGACCCGCGCCGCCAGATGCCGTCGTTCGCGAAGGAGCCCTTCCGCCGCGCGTTCCTGAAGCGGAAGCGGCCGGCGGCGGACGCGCGGCCGACGGTGATCCTCTTCGACGACACATTCCACAGTTTCTTCGAGCCCGGACCGCTGCGCGCCGCGGCCGCGGTCCTCGACCGCGCCGGCTACGACGTGCGCCTGCCGCGGAAGCAGGTCTGCTGCGGGCGCGCCGCCGTGTCGAAGGGGCTGCTGGAGTACGCGCGCGACCGGCAGAAGGAGCTGCTGGAGACGCTGCTCCCCGAGGTCGAGGCCGGCGCCTGGATCGTGGGCGTGGAGCCGAGCTGCATCCTCACCCTGCGCGACGAGCTGCCGGACCTGGTGCGCGACCCGCGCGCGGCGCGCTTGGCGACGGCGGCGGTGACCTTCGAGGAGTTCTTGGCCGCGCTCCCGGACTGGCAACCCGGCCGGCTGGAGCGGAAGGCCGTCGTCCACGGCCACTGCCACCAGAAGGCGATCGTCGGCATGGGCCCCACGACCGAGGTGCTGTCGCGCTTGGAGGGGCTGGACTTCACCGTGCTGGATTCCGGATGCTGCGGGATGGCCGGCTCGTTCGGCTACGAGAAGGGCCACTACGACGTGTCGAAGGCCTGCGGCGAGCGCGTCCTCTTCCCCGCCGTCCGCGAGGCGGCGCCCGAGGATCTCGTCGTCGCCCCCGGCTTCTCCTGCCGCCACCAGATCGCCGACTTCTGCGCCGGCCGCAAGGCGATGCACACCGCCGAGCTGCTGGCGATGGCGGAGCGGTGAGGGATCCGCGGACCCAGTCCACGAAGGTGGCGGGAAGGTGGACTTCGTGCCGTTCCAGCGGCGGGTTTCGAACCCGTCGGATTGAAAAGCGCTCACGCAGAGGCGCAGAGGCGCAGAGAAACCACGCTTGCATTCCGCCACCGCGAGCACGCTGAAAGGCATTGAATTCATGGTGGATTCGGTTAACCTCGATCAGTCATCATCATCCTCCACAAGGTAGGCGGAACTAGACATCGTGCTGCTCAACACGGGGTTCTACTCGCCGGGAGAAGCGGCCGAGCTGCTTCACGCCGACAGCCGCACCGTCCGGCGCTGGGCGTTCGGGTATCGGCGCAACCGGCAGTCGGGGCGCCTGCAGCATCCGCCGCTCATCCGCACGGATCTGCCCGAGCTGGAGGGTGAGCGGGC
>DASYJZ010000768.1:0-9068 GCA_035995965.1 Longimicrobium sp.
TACTGCCGCCCCGCCCTGGTGTTGCGGTCCATCCAGCGGGCGATCTCGTCCAGCGCGTCGAGGTCCTGGGCGATCTGCTCGCGGATCCCGGGGCGCTGCACCTTCACCGCCACGCGGCCGCCGCTGCGCAGCACCGCGCGATGCACCTGCCCCAGCGACGCCGCGGCCATCGGCTCCCGCTCGAACTCGGCGAACGCCTTGCTCACGCGCACCCCCAGCTCCTCGCCGACCAGGCGCTCCGCCTCTTCGCCGGGGAACGGCGCCACGTTGTCCTGCAGCCGGGTGAGCGCGTCGATGTACGGCTGGGGGAGGAGGTCGGGCCGGGTGGAGAGGAGCTGGCCGAGCTTGATGAAGGTGGGGCCCATCCGCTCCAGGTCGTCCGCGAGCTCCTCGGGGCGCGGGCCGCTGCCTTCGGTGACGGCGGAGTCTTCGGGGAGGAGGGCGTCGTCGAGCCCCGCGGTGTTCACCAGGTCGCTGCGCCCGTACTTGAACAGCAGCTTCGCGATGTCGCGGTAGCGCTTCACGTGCTCGGGCTTGAGCGAGATGCCCATCGATTCCGCCGATGCTGGGGTTTGGGGTCCACGGCCGTCGGCGGCGGCAGTTTGCAGGTTCCGTGCGAAGGTGATGTGGAAAGTGCTTAAGTGCCAAGTGCCAAGTGCCAGGTACAGATGCGGATATCGGCGGGTCAGCGCTGGTACGGGGCGAGGTCGTCCAGGGGAACGTCGAAGTCATCGCGCCTCGTGGACATCCCTCCCGCACCCCCGAAGCGCGGACGAGGGCGTGTCTCCGCTGCAACCAGGCGAACGTCGATCCCGTTGTGGCCCGCGCTGGCCCCGGGCGCAAGCAGGGCCGGCTCCCGTGCGGGGGCCGGCCCTTCTCGATCCGTCGTCGCTCCCGCTCGCGGGCCGTCAGCCCTTGGCCATGGAGTCGAGGAAGTCCTTGTTGGTCTTCGTCTTCTTCATGCGGGTGAGCAGGAAGTCGATCGCCTCCGCCGGCGGCATGTCGCTCAGGAAGTTGCGCAGCAGGTAGACCCGCGTGAGCTCCATCTCGGTGAGGAGCAGGTCCTCGCGCCGCGTGCCCGAGCGGTTGAGGTCGATCGCCGGGAAGATGCGGCGGTCGGCGATGTGCCGGTCCAGCACCAGCTCCATGTTGCCGGTGCCCTTGAACTCCTCGAAGATCACCTCGTCCATCCGGCTCCCCGTCTCCACCAGCGCCGTGGCGACGATGGTGAGCGAGCCGCCCTCCTCGATGTTGCGCGCCGCGCCGAAGAAGCGCTTGGGCTTGTGCAGCGCGTTGGCGTCCACGCCGCCGGAGAGGATCTTCCCGGAGTGCGGCACCACCACGTTGTAGGCCCGCGCCAGGCGGGTGATGCTGTCCAGCAGGATCACCACGTCGCGGCCGTGCTCCACCAGGCGCTTGGCCTTCTCCAGCACCATCTCCGCCACCTGCGTGTGGCGGTCGGCGGGCTCGTCGAAGGTCGAGGAGATCACCTCGGCCTTCACGTTCTCCTGCATGTCGGTGACCTCCTCGGGCCGCTCGTCGATCAGCAGCACGATCAGGTGCACCTCCGGGTGGTTCTCGGTGATGGCGTTGGCCATCTTCTGCATCAGGATCGTCTTGCCCGCCTTGGGCGGCGCCACGATCAGGCCGCGCTGCCCCTTGCCGAGCGGCGCGATCAGGTCCATCACCCGCATGGAGATGTCGGCCGAGCCGCTCTCCAGGTGCACGCGGTCGTCGGGGTAGCGCGGGCGCAGGTTGTCGAAGGCGATGCGGTGCTTCGCCTTGTCCGGCTCGTCGCCGTTGACGCGCTCGACCTTGAGCAGCGCCAGGTAGCGCTCGCCCTCCTTGGGCGGGCGCACCTGCCCCAGCACCGTGTCGCCGGTGCGCAGGTCGAAGCGCTTGATCTGGCTGGGCGAGACGTAGATGTCGTCGGGCCCGTACAGGTAGTTCCAGTCCTGCGAGCGGAGGAAGCCGTAGCCCTCGGGAAGGACCTCGAGCACGCCCTCGCCGCGCAGCACGACCTCGCTGTCGAGCAGGTTCTGCTCG
This sequence comes from Longimicrobium sp., assembly GCA_035995965.1. Classification (GTDB taxonomy): domain Bacteria; phylum Gemmatimonadota; class Gemmatimonadetes; order Longimicrobiales; family Longimicrobiaceae; genus Longimicrobium. Next base: position 2,047 of record DASYJZ010000768.1, read on the forward strand.
ATGCGGTAGATCAGATCCTGCTTCCGCAGGCCGGAATAGTTGGAGATGTTGAGCTGCTCCGCCATCTCGTGCAGCTCCCCGATGCTTTTGGATTTGATTGCGGTGATGTCCACGACTTGCTCCGATATTCGCTGAACGCCGGGCGGCTCACCGAGCCGGTGCCGCCGCGTCCGCTGGAATGTTCAGTGAGGTGCAGGGAAAGGAAAACAGGGAGGAGGCGCGCCGCGCCTTGAGCCGATCGGACGATGTGTGTTGGGGTCGAGTCCCAACCTAACGCCCGCTACACCCCCACGCAAGAACAAACATCTGGCATCGGCCAGTGTTACCCGCGCCGAAGCGGCGGTCCCGTTCCTGTCCCCTGACGATGGATTCCGCGGTCCCGGCGCACGATTCACGCCAGCGGCGCCGTCCGTCCCCGTTTCCACGCCCGGCCATCGTCCAGTGCGTCCCAGAATACCCGCCCGCACCCCGATCGTGCCCTGAGCACGGCTCATCCAGATTAGGAGAAGATGAAGCAGCGGCGCGGGTTTTTCAGGTGCCTCTCCCATCCGTAGCAGAGACCCTCGGCCCCGTCGAAAGGTTATCTCTCACCGGGGTCGAGGGGACACGGGGGACGACGGTGAGGTCCTCCGTGCCTTGTCGTCTCACCTGCGAACCTGAGAGACCGATCGACTGGATTCCGGACGCGCGCGCTACTCGACCGAGAGGGAGAAGGGGGTGAAGTCGGTGTCCCGGTCGTAATAATCCTCGTGCTCGGCGCGCTTGAGGAAGCCGACGATGCGGTAGGTGAGCGGCGTCGCGACGGCTTCCCAGCCCACCTTGAAGAGGTAGTTGGTGAACAGCACCTTCACCACGGTCGCCGTCTCCCAGACGCCCAGGAAGGCGAGCGGGTAGAAGATGAGCGAGTCCACCATCTCCCCCACCACGGTGGAGCCGATGGTGCGCGCCCACAGGCGCCGCCCGCCTGACCGTATCTTCATTTTGGACAGTGTAAAGGAATTGGTCAGCTCTCCCGCCCAGAACGCCGCCAGCGACGCGAAGGCGATGCGCGGCGTGCCGCCGAACACGCTCTCCAGCGCGGCCTGCCCCGGCCACCCCGGCGCCGGCGGGAGCGCCAGCACCACCACGGTCATCAGCGAGGCGAAGATCATCGCCGCGAAGCCGGCCCACACCACCCGCCGCGCCCGCGCGTAGCCGTAGACCTCGGTGAGGATGTCGCCGAACAGGTAGCTGATGGGGAAGAAGAGCACGCCCCCGCTGAAGGTGAACGATCCCCAGTGCGCCGGCTTCCCGGCTCCGATCAGGTTGGAGCAGAGCAGCACCGTCACGAAAGCCGCCATGATCAGATCGTAGTACCGGTAGCGGCGCGGTGCGTCGGTCGGCGGCGGCATCGGGGCTCGGGTCGGCGGGATTGGCGGCAGGATGGGGAGGCGAAGGCTAAGCGGAGCGGTGCGACCGGACAAGCATCAACAGGGGCCGGGGCGAATTCTGAATTCGCTGCAACACCGACACGAAGTCCGCCTGCGCGGACTACCGGCCGTGGGGGGTGCCGTACCCCCGAAGCGCGCGACTGGCTCGGATGCAGCCGAGGCCAGGTGTCGCCTTGCATTGGAGCTCGAGCGCGCGCTTTGTTTCGCATCCCGCCGGATCAGCCGCGAGCGAAGCGAGCCAGCGTCCCTCCCCTGCAGTTCGGGGGAGGGACAGGCGCGCAGCGCCAGGGAGGGGGGTCTTCAGACGCACCGCGTCAGGATGCTTGACGGTAATGACGCAGCGCGTTATGATGGTCCGACGCAGCGCACCTGGGAGAAGACGATGGCTCGCGTGATCAAGCGGTACGGCAACCGGAAGCTCTACGACGTGGCGGCCAGCGAGTACGTGTCGCTGGAGCAGGTCGCCGCCATCATCCGCGGCGGCGACACGGTGGAGGTGATCGACAACGTCACCGGCGACGACATCACCGCCCAGACGCTCACACAGGTGGTGCTGGAGGAGGGGAAGCGGGGCCGCGGCGGGCTGCAGACCGATCTGCTGCACGACGTGCTGCGGCGCGGCGGGAAGGTGATCGAGAGCGGCGTGGGGCAGGTGAAGCACGGGGTGGAGGAGCTGGTGGAGGGTTCGCTGGGACGCATCTCGCGGGTGCTGCAGGGCCCGCAGACGCGGGAGCTGAAGCAGCTCCGCACCCAGCTCGCCCAGCTCGAGGCCACGCTGAACCGCGTGCTGGAGGAGCAGGAGGAGGGGCGGCGGCCCGCGAAGGCCGCCCGCGGGACTCCGCGAGAAACGCGGGACGCGGCAACCAACCCAACGGACAACGGAGACGGATCATGAGCACCAGGGCCAAGAACACCCGCATCTTCCGCCTGGGCGAGCTGCCCCGGACCGTGGCGGGGCGCGTGGTGAAGCTGCCGAAGGAGATCGCCGACGAGGTGACCACGCGCGGCCGCGACGTCTGGCTCGCCGGGCTTGGCGCACTGGCGACGGTGGAGCAGGAGGGCGCCGCCTTCTACGACTCGCTGGTCAAGCAGGGCGAGACGCTGGTGCAGCGCGGCGAGACGCTGGAGAAGCGCGGCAGGGTGCGCATCGACGCGCTGAAGGACGACGTGGACGCGCGCCGCGAGGCGGTGGTGGAGAAGGTGGAGACCACCGTGGTCGACCCGATGGTCGAGGCGCTGCAGAAGCTGGGCGTGCCGACCCGCGCCGAGGTGCAGAAGCTCTCCGCGCAGGTGGAGTCGCTCGCCGAGCGCGTGGGGCGGCTGATCAGCCGCCTGGAGCGCGCGCAGGTGGCGGTGTACTCCGTGGTCGCCCGCGAGGAGGGGTGGGCCATCGAGAAGCGGGGCGCCGAGCGCGCCGTGAGCGTGCACGCCACCAAGGAGGAGGCGCTGGACCGCGCCCGCGCCCTGGCCGGCGAGCACCGCCCCAGCGAGCTGGTGGTGCACCGCAAGGACGGCACGGTGCAGGACACCGTGGTGTACGACGCGTAAGCACGCTCCCTTGAATCGGGTGCGAGGGTGCGGGCGTGCGGGGGAACCTCGCGCGGTCCGCGCCCTTTTCTCTGGCCGGGCGGTACGGAGCTCCATGACCCAGGTCGAAGGCAAGACGGGCCTCGCGCTGGCGGGCGGGGTGCTGGAGGGCGGCTTCTACGAGATCGGCGTGCTCTGCGCGCTGCAGGACGCGATCGAGGGGCTCGACTTCACCCGGCTGGACGTGTACGTGGGCGTGAGCTCGGGGGCGGTGATCACCTCGCTGCTCGCCAACGGCCTCTCGCCGCGCACCCTGTCGCGCGCCATCCTCTCCCGCGCGGACCCGGAGGTCAACCTCGACCCCAACATCCTCTTCACCCCGGCCGTCCGCGAATACGCGCGGCGGGCGCTGAAGGTGCCGGGGCTGGTCGCCCGCTGGGTGCGGCGGCGCATCGAGCGGCCGCTGGACATGTCGGTGATCGGGTCGCTGCTGGAGCTGGGGGCGCTCACCCCCGTGGGCCTCTTCGACAGCGCACCGATGGAGCGCTATCTCGCCCGGGTCTTCTCGGGCGGAGGACGGACGAATGACTTCCGCCGGCTGAAGGCGAAGCTGCGCGTGGTCGCCGTGAAGCTCGACAGCGCCGAGCTGGTGACCTTCGGCGGCGAGGGGAACGACCACGTGCCGATCAGCAAGGCGGTGCAGGCCAGCCTGTCGCTCCCCGGCTTCTACTGCCCGGTGAAGATCGACGGCGAGGACTACATCGACGGGGTGGCGCGGCGCACGCTGAACGCCAGCGTGGCGCTGGACGAGGGGACGGACCTGCTCTTCTGCGTGAACCCAATCGTCCCCGTGGACGTCCACGGCGGCGCGAACGGGAACGGGGCGGGGGCGAACGGGAAGCGGGCGCGCGGGCTGGCGGACTACGGGCTGCCGGCGGTGCTCTCGCAGACCTTCCGCACCGCCATCCACTCGCGGATGGGGACGGGGTTCCGCGGCTACGCGCATACGTATCCCGGCGCGGACGTGATCCTGGTGGAGCCGCCGCTGAGCGACCACCGGATGTTCTTCTCCAACATCTTCAGCGTCTCCAACCGCCGCGAGGTCTGCGAGCACGCCTACCGCAGCACGCTCACCCACCTGCGCGAGCATGCCGACGCGCTGGAGCCCAAGCTGGCGAAGCGCGGGATGCGGCTGCGCCCCGAGGTGCTGGCGGACGAGGGCCGCCTGCTCTTCGACGACGACGAGCGCAGCATCGCTGGGGACATCCGCGGCGTGCTGGTCCGTCTCGGCGAGGTGCTGGACCGCATCGAGAGCGCCGCCTAGAAAAGAACGTTTCACGCAGAGACGCAGAGGAACCGAGAGATCACTGTGTTCTCTCGGTTCCTCTGCGTCTCTGTGTGAAACGTTCTTTTAGCTCGTCCCCTCGGCCGCGATGGGGAGCCGGATCTCGAAGCAGGCCCCGCCCAGCTCGTCGCCCGGCCGGTGGCGCACCCAGCCGCCGAGCTGCCCCACCATCCACGCCACGGCCGAGAGCCCCACGCCGGCCTCGGGGTCGCCGAACTCGGCGGGCTCGAAGAGGGTGGCGGCGCTCGCCAGGTCCAGCCCGGCCCCGTCGTCTTCCACGTCGATGCAGACCACGTAGTCGGCGTTCTCGTCCATCCGCCGCGGCTCCTCGACCGACACGCCCACCGTGACCTCGCTGCGGCAGTGGCGCATGGCGTTGGCGAGCAGGTTGGCGATGGAGCGGAAGAGGAACGACGCGCGCCCCTGCACCTCCACGCTCCCCGGCAGCTCCGAGCGCAGCCGCACCTCCACCCCGCGCGAGGCGGGGAAGAAGCGGCGCACCGCGCGCTCCACCACCGCCTGCACGTCGAAGCGCACTTCGGGGCTCAGCCCGCGGCCCTGCACCACGTCCAGCGTGTCGGCCACCATCCGCTTGAGGTCGCCGCTGGTCTCCACCACCCGGTCCAGGTCGGCCACGGGGGTGCGGCCGGCGTGCGCCTCGGCGGCGGCCACGCGGGCGCGGGCCTCGAGCGCGCCGAGCCCCATCGCCAGGTCGTGCAGCAGCTCGGCCGAGACCTGGCCGAGCGCCTCCCAGCGCTCGCGGAGCTGCAGCCCGCGGTAGCCGGCGTCGTCGGAAAGGGGGTTGGAACGGCTGGCGATGCCCATCGGTTTCTTCGACCCGCCGGTGTGGGGTTCCCGGCCAGGGGCGCCGGGGGAGCGACTTCTCCACTAACGATATGCACGATGCAAGAGCGCCGCCAGCGCCCGGCGCTCAATCGGCCGCGGCGGCCACGCGGAAACGGCCGGCCAGCGCGTCCAGGTCCACCGCCGTCCCGGCCGTGCGGCGGCCGGTCTCGGCGAGTTGGTCCATGGCGGCGCGCTGCTGCTCGCTGGCGGCCGCGGCGTGCTCCGCACGCTCCACCGCGGCCTCGGTGATCCCGCGCACGCGCCCCATCGCCTCGCGGATCCCGCCGAGCGCGGCCGCCTGCCGCTCCACGTCGCCGGTGATGCGCTCGATGAACTGCACCGTGCGCTCCAGCCCGCTCACCACCAGCCCCAGCGACTCGCGCCCGGACGAGGCCACGTCGCCCACGCCGCCGATGCGCTCGCTCCCGGCGCGCAGCCGCCCGCGCACCTCGGCGATGGCGGCCGCGGTGCGCTGCACCACCCCCGCCACGTCGCCCGCCGAGCTGGCGGACTGCGTGGCCAGATCGCGCACCTCGCCCGCGACCACCGCGAAGCCGCGCCCCTGCTCGCCGGCGCGCGCGGCCTCGATGGCGGCGTTCAGCGCCAGCAGGTTGGTCTGCTCCGCGATCTCCTGGATGGTGGTGACGAACCCCGCCACCCGCGACCCCGCCTCTTCCAGCGCATCGATCGCCGCCTCCAGCCGGCCGTAGTCGTCGCGCAGCTCCATCAGCAGCCCGCCAGCCCGGCCGATGCGCTCGGCGTGGGCGCGCGCCTCGACCGCCAGCCCGCGCGCCTCGCCGCTGGACGCCACCGCCTGCGCCCGCAGCGCCTCGCCCTCGCGGCTCACCTCGTCCACCGCGGCGCCGCTCGCGGCGATCAGCCCGAGCTGCTCACGCGCGCCCTGGGCCACACCGCCGGTGGTGTCGCCGATCTCCCGCGCCGTGGCGCGCACCTCCTCGGCGGCCGAGGCGAGCACGTCGCTCAGCCGGGCGAGCGACTGGGCGCGCCCCTGGATCTCGCGCACCATCTCGCCCATCGTCTTCTGCATCCCGTTCACCGACACGGAGAGGAAGCCGGTGTCATCCAGGTGCTTCTCCGGGAGCCGCCGCGTGAGGTCGCCCTCGCTCGCGGCGGCCAGCGACTGGCGCACCCGCCGGAGCCGCCGGGTGTAGGCGATGGGGCCGGAGGTGGCGAGGAAGGCGGTGGAGACCAGGAACACCGTCTCGAGCGCGATCAGCGGCGCCGCGCCCGGCTGGCCGCGGAGCCCCAGCCAGCGGCCGGCCGGGTAGAGCACCGCCGCGAGCGCGAGCTGCACCTGCGCCACCCGCGGCATCCCCAGCGCGTATCCGCCCACCGCGAAGATCAGGTAGGGGAGCACCAGGTACCCCCGGGGGCCCAGCGCCCACGCGAAGCCGGCGATCACCACCGAGTCGAGGGTGGTGATGAGCCAGAACTGCCAGGGCGCGAACTTCCGCGCCCGCAGCAGCAGCGCCGCGGCCAGGTTGCCCAGGAAGGTGGTGAGCGCGAGCGCCGCCGCCGAGGTCACGGTGATGTCGAGCGCGCCCGTCCACCGGCCGATCAGCCCCAGCGCCACGGCGAGCACCACCAGGTACCAGCGCATGGCGATCGCCTGCCGGTGACGCTCGCGCATCACCAGCCAGCGCTCCCGGGCGAACAGCGCGTGGAAGTCCGTGGTGTCGCTCAAGGGGGCGCGGCGGAGGGCAGGCGGTCATCGAGGGCGGAAGCGGCCCGCAATGTTGCGGGCCACGTCCGGCAGTGTCAAGCAAATCCACGCGTGGCAGCGGGTTACCACATCCCCCGCGGCGGCGTGGAACGGGCGGATCGCGCCCTCTCAGGCGGGCGGCGGCGCTGCG
>DASYJZ010000769.1:0-6453 GCA_035995965.1 Longimicrobium sp.
CGGCCGACGCGGGCGCGGCGGCACTCCAGCCGTAGCCTTCTCTCTTCTGATCCCATCCGGCCGGTGCCGCAGATCTCGTACGACCAGCTCCAGCGCACTCTCCGCGACCGCGTCGCGGGGGGTGCGTTCTTCTTCCACGGCGACGAAGACTTCTTCCGCGAGGAGGCGGTGTCGCGCGTGGTCGCGGCGTACGTGGACGACGCCACGCGCGACTTCAACTTCGACCAGCTCCGCGGCTCCGACGTGGACGCCGACGGGCTGGCGTCGATGCTCGCCACCCCGCCGATGATGGCCGAGCACCGCGTGGTGGTCGTCCGCGACGCGCAGGGGCTCTCGCCGAAGGCGCGCGAGGTGGTGGAGGCCGCCGCGAAGGCGCCCGAGCCCGGGCTGGTGCTGGTGCTCTCCGCCGCGATCCCCTCGGCGTCGAAGGCCAAGTTCTACGACGAGCTGAAGAAGCGCGCCGTCTCGGTGGAGTTCAACCCGCTGGCGGCGGACGACGCGCCGGGATGGCTGATGGAAGAGGCGCGCTCCGCGCACGGCGTGGAGCTGGACGCCGACGCCGCCCGCGCCGTGGTGTCGGCGATGGGGGTGGAGCTGGGGATGCTGGTCTCGGAGCTGCGCAAGCTGGTGGCTTACGCCGGCGACCGGAAGCGCGTCACGCTGGAGGACGTGAAGGCGGTCGGCGGGTCCATCGCCCGCCAGGACCGCTGGGCCTGGTTCGACCTAGTGGCCGAGCGCCGCATCCGCGAGGCCCTGGGCGCGCTCCCGGTGATGCTGGAGCAGGGGGAGAACGGCGTGGGGCTGGTGATCGGGATGGGCGGGGTGATGCTGAAGCTCGGCATCGTCTGCGCCGGCGGGCAGCGGGCGCTGGAGGCGGAGCTGAAGCCGTTCCAGCGCTGGATGGCCCGCAAGATCGTCCCGCAGGCGCGCAAGTGGACCCTCCCCGAGGTCGACGCCGCGCTCGGCGAGCTGCTGCGCACCGACCGCCTGCTCAAGTCCGCCTCGCTCAACGACCGCCAGGCGCTCGAGGAGCTCCTCCTCCGCCTCTGGTCCATCCGCCCCGAGCGCGCCGGGCGTGCGGCGTGAGGTATCTTGGCGATCTTATCGTCCTTTCCGATAAGCTCGAAAAGTTGCCTCACGAGAGGTAGCGGTAGCCTTATGTGGAAACGCTGAAGTGCCAGTGCCAGTCCCCACGATGTGTCATCCCGAGGCCCGCCCACGCGAGGCTTGCATCGCACGGACGGCCGCAGGGCCGAGGGATCTAATCGTCCAGCCGCGAGGCCGCGGCGCGATAGCGACTATGATGCCGAGGCCTCGAACTTCTTCTGTTCAGCCGGCCTGTAGTCGTTGCTCACGTGACGGCAGCCATCCTCGACGACTTCGCACACACTCACCCCGTGCTCGCCCCCCGGCGTCCCTACTACGTCTACATCGTCGCGAGCGTCTCGCGTACGATCTACGTCGGCGTGACGAACGACCGGTCGAATCGGTTGTGAATTTTGATCTCAGATCCGGTCCGGCTCCCGTTCGAAATCGCCATTCATCCCCCTTACGAAGCCGCGAAGCTCACCCGGTTTCCGATAAGGGAGGAGTTCGATCCGGCCGTCGTGCTGAATCACCTGCAACTCGTGTCCGGGCTCGATGCCGAGCTTCTCGGCCACGGCCCGAGGAATCTCCACAGTGAAATGCGGAGAGACGACTACGGTTTCCATCATGCGCTCCCCAGGCTTGTGAACACGGTAGAGCAACGGTAACGCCGCGCGTTCCCTCCGTCTACTTCCCCGTCCTCCACCCGTTGCCGGTCGGCCGTCGACCGGGTACATTCCGGCCTCTTCCACCCGTCCGCGCCTCTCCCTCGCTCCGCTCGCATGGCGTCCGAAGACACTCCGCTGATGCTGCAGTGGCGCGAGGTGAAGGCGCGCCACCCGGACGCGCTCGTCTTCTTCCGCGTCGGCGACTTCTACGAGCTCTTCAACGACGACGCCGTGGAGGGGTCGAAGCTCCTCGACCTCACGCTCACCTCGCGCAACAACGGCGGGAGCAAGGCCCCGCTCGCCGGCATCCCCGCGCACGCGCTGGAGACCTACCTGCGCCGCCTGGTGGCCGCCGGCCGCCGCGTGGCCATCTGCGACCAGGTGGAGGACCCCGCCCTGGCCAAGGGGCTGGTCCGCCGCGCCGTCACCGAGATGGTCACCCCCGGCGCCGTCTTCTCCGACAGTCTCCTGGAGTCGCGCCGCAACAACTTCCTCGCCGCGCTGGCGGGCGACGCGGCGGGGGAGGGCACCGTGGGCCTCGCGCTCGGCGACCTGACCACGGGGGAGATGAGCGTCCGCCGCGTCGCCTGGGAGGAGCTGCCCGACGTGCTGGGCGTGCACCAGCCGGCGGAGCTCCTGCTGCCGCGCACCTGGGAGCTCTTCCCCATCCCCGGCGCCGGCGAGGTCACGCGCACCTACCGAGCCGACTGGCTCTTCGAGCCGCGCCAGGCGGCCGAGGAGCTGGCCCGCCACTTCCGCGTGGCCAACCTCTCCGGCTACGGATTCGAGCCGGGCGACGAGCCGTTGCTGGCCGCCTGCGGCGCGCTGGTCGCCTACCTGGCCGAGGTGCAGCCCGCCGGCTTCGGAGGCCTCCGTCCCCCGCGCATCGAGCGCCCCGGCCACGCCATGGTGCTCGACGAGATGACGCGGCGCAACCTGGAGCTGGTGGAGCCCATGCGCGGCGCCGGCACCGCCGGGACGCTGCTGGGCGTGCTCGACGAGGCGCTCACGCCGATGGGGGGCCGGCTGCTGCGACGCTGGCTGCTGGCGCCGCTGGTCGACGTCCCCGCCATCGACGCGCGCCTGGACGCCGTGGCGGAGCTCGTCGCCGGCGAGGCGCGGCGCCGCGGCGTGCGCGACGCGCTGGCCGAGGTGCGCGACCTGGAGCGCTTGGCGGTGAAGGTGGGCTCCGCCCGCGCCAACCCGCGCGAGATGCTGGCGCTGGCCGCCTCCCTCGCCCGCATCCCGCTGGTCCGCGCCGCGCTGGCAGACGCCGCCGCGCCGATGCTCGGCGCCGTGCGGGAGGGGCTCGATCCGCTGGAGGAGGTGCGCGGCGCCATCGAGCGCACCGTGGACCCCGACGCCCCGGTGTCCGTCGCCGAGGGCGGCGTGGTGCGCGGCGGGTGCGACGCCGAGCTCGACGAGCTGCGCGGGGTGCGCGACGGCGCGGTGGACTTCATCGCCGGGCTGCAGGCGCGCGAGCGCGAGCGCACGGGGATCGGCTCGCTCAAGGTCGGCTTCAACCGCGTCTTCGGGTACTACCTGGAGGTCACGCGCATGAACGCCGAGCGCGTGCCGCAGGACTACATGCGCAAGCAGACGCTGGCCAACGCCGAGCGCTACTTCACCCCCGAGCTGAAGGAGTGGGAGGAGAAGGTGCTGGGCGCGGAGGAGAAGATCGCCGCGCTCGAGGGCCGCCTCTTCGCCGAGTTGCGCGCGGCGGCCGCGAGCGAGGTGCCGCGCATCCAGGCCGTGGCGGAGCGGCTCGCCACGCTCGACGTGCTCGCCGGCTTCGCCGAGGCCGCGGTGCGGCGCGACTTCACCCGTCCCGAGGTGGACGGCGGCTTCACCCTGGAGGTGCGCGGCGGGCGCCACCCGGTGGTGGAGACGATGATGCCGCGCGAGGAGTTCATCCCCAACGACGTGCGGCTGGACCAGGACGAGCGGGTGATGATCCTCACCGGGCCCAACATGGCCGGCAAGTCCACTGTGCTGCGGCAGGTGGGGCTGCTGGTGCTGATGGCGCAGGCGGGCTCCTTCGTCCCCGCGCGCCACGCCCGGGTCGGCGTGGTGGACCGCATCTTCACCCGCGTGGGCGCGTCGGACAACCTGGCGCGCGGGCAGTCCACCTTCATGGTGGAGATGAACGAGACCGCCGCCATCCTCCACGGCGCCACGGCGCGGTCGCTGGTGCTGCTGGACGAGATCGGCCGCGGGACGAGCACCTGGGACGGCCTTTCGGTAGCGACGGCGACGACGGAGCACCTGCATGAGGCGGTGGGCGCGAAGACCATCTTCGCCACGCACTACCACGAGCTGACGCGCCTCTCCAACCGCCTCCCCGGGGTGGTGAACTTCAGCGTGGCCGTGCGCGAGGTGGGCGACGACATCGTCTTCCTCCGCCGCCTGGTGCCCGGCGGCGCCGACCGCAGCTACGGGGTGGAGGTGGCGCGCCTCGCCGGGCTTCCCGACAGCGTGGTGGAGCGGGCGCGCGAGATCCTGCGCGAGCTGGAGACCGCCGCCGCGCCGCCGTCGTCGCAGCCGCGGGCCGAGCCGGTGCTGCAGCTTGGGCTCTTCGGCCCGCCCGTGCACCCGGCCGTGGAGCGGCTCCGCGGGATCGACGCGAACCGCGTCACCCCGCTGCAGGCGCTGAACCTGCTCGCCGAGCTGTCCGAGGCCGCGCGCGCGGGCTGATCCCCCTGTGAGCCAATCCGTTGGCGAAATCGGGGCAGCGGTGAAGTCGCGGGTTGCCCGGAGCGTGCCGCCGTCGCCAGATTGCGCCGTCAGCCGCGACCCGAAACCCCTGCCCCCGCCGATGCGCGCATCCACCGCCCGCCACGCCGCGCTCGCCGCCGGCCTGCTCCTCGCCGCCTGCGAGCGCGGACCGGTCCCCGAGTCGCCCCCGCGGCAGCTCTCGGAGTCGCCCTTCCAGTACCCCGAGGAGCTGTGGGACGCGCAGGTGGAGGGGCAGACCACGCTGCGCCTCTTCATCTCCGACCACGGCACGGTCGACACGGTGCGCATCGAGAAGGGGAGCGGGTACGCCGCCTTCGACTCGGCCGCGCTGGCCGGGAGCCGCGCGCTCCGCTTTCGCCCCGCCACCCGCGGCGGCGAGGCGGTGGCCGCCTGGTTCCTCCTCCCGGTGAAGTTCGAGCTGAACCCGGCCGACTCGGCCGCGGCGCCCGCCGGCGCGCCGGCGCCCGCCGACACCACGCATCGCTAGCATGACCGCCACCGACAGCTCCATCGACGCCGCCATGGCCCGCCCCCGGCACGAGCGCCCCTACGCGAACGTGCTGGAGACCATCGGCTGGACGCCGCTGATCCGCCTGAACCGCGTGGCCGAGGGGATCCGCACCCCGGTGTACGGCAAGGCCGAGTTCATGAACCCCGGCGGGAGCGTGAAGGACCGCATCGGGCCCGCGATCGTCGAGGCGGCGGAGCGCTCGGGCGAGCTGCTGCCTGGGGGGACGATCGTCGAGGGGACCAGCGGCAACACCGGCGTGGGGCTGGCGCTGGCCGCGGTGACGCGCGGGTACCGCTGCGTCTTCACCATCCCGGACAAGATGAGCCAGGAGAAGGTACGGCTGCTGAAGGCGTTCGGGGCCGAGGTGATCGTGACCCCCAGCGCCGTGGCGCCCGACCATCCCGACAACTACGTGATGATGGCCAAGCGCATCGCCCACGAGACGCCCAACGCCATCCTCGCCGACCAGTTCTACAACCAGGCCAACCCCGAGGCCCACTACCGCACCACCGGCCCCGAGCTCTGGGAGCAGACGGAAGGGCGCATCACCCACTTCGTCGCCGCCGCGGGGACGGGGGGGACGATCACCGGCGCGGGGCGCTACCTCAAGGAGAAGAACCCGGCGATCCGCGTGATCGGCGGCGACCCCAGCGGCTCCATCATCAGGGGGTACGCGGAGACGGGCACGAAGGGGGAGAGCGCCCCCTACAAGGTGGAGGGGATCGGGCAGGACAAGATTCCCGGCACGCTGGACCTCTCGGTGGTGGACGAGTGGCGCACGGTGGAGGACCGCGCGGCCATGGGGCTGGCGCGGCGGCTCACGCGCGAGGAGGGGCTGTTCGTGGGCGGCTCGTCGGGGCTGATCGCGCACGTGGCGCTGCAGGTGGCGCGCGAGGTGGACGACCCCGGGGCCTGCGTGGTGTTCATCCTCTGCGACACCGGCGAGCGCTACCTGAGCAAGGTGTTCAACGACGAGTGGATGCGCGAGAACCAGCTGCTGGAGCCGGCGCGGGTGAGCGCCGGCGACGTGCTGCTGGGGAAGGCGCGTGAGGCCCCGCCTTCGCTCATCTCCGTGGCGCCGGAGACGGCGGTGCGGCAGGCGCTCTCCTTCATCACCCAGAACAACGTGTCGCAGGTGCCGGTGGTGGCCGAGGGCGACTGCGTGGGGCACCTGGCCGAGAGCACGCTGATGGGGATGGTGCTGGAGGACACGAGGGTGCTGGACCAGTCGGTGCAGCACGTGATGGACGCGCCGCTGCCGGTGGTGGACGCGCACGTGGACCTGCCCAGCGTGACCCGGCTGCTGTCCAAGAACCCCGCGGTGCTGGTGCGCCGCGACGGCAAGCTGCACGGGATCGTCACCCGCTACGACGTGATGCGCTACGTGACCGGCGCCTGAGCCCGCCGGGCGGCTCCCGCGGCCCTCGCCCGAGCCGATCGATTCCGGGTTTC
>DASYJZ010000770.1:0-1527 GCA_035995965.1 Longimicrobium sp.
CTCATGGGGATGGTGCCGTAGCCGGTCATGAAGATGATGGGGATCGGCGCGGCGGAGGCGCTCAGCTCCCGCGGCAGGTCGAGCCCGCTGGAGTCGCCGAGGTCCACGTCGAGCACCAGGCACGACGGCACCTCCGGCCGCCTGCAGGCGAGGAACGCGTCCGCGGCCGCGAAGGTCTCCACCCGCAGCCCCACGGAGCGCAGCAGGCTGCTCAGCGACTCGCGCACCGACGGGTCGTCGTCGAGCACGTAGACGATCGCGTCCGCCCCGGTCATGGCGCACCTCCGGCGTCGTGGGGGAGGGTGAGGTGCAGCACCGTTCCGCCGCCGTCGCCGGGCGTGGCCCACAGGCGGCCGCCGTGCGCCTCCACGATCGAGCGGCTGATCGACAGCCCCATCCCCAGCCCGCCCGGCTTGGTGGAGTAGAAGGCGTCGAACACCCGGTCCGCGTCCCCGGGGCCGATCCCCCGGCCGCGGTCGTGCACCTCGATCGCCACGCCGCCGCCGCCGTCGCGCGAGCGGATGCTCAGCGTGCGGCGGCCGTGCTCGACCTCGTCCATGGCATCCGCCCCGTTCAGCACCAGGTTCACCAGCACCTGCTCCAGCCCCACGCGGTCACCCACCACGCGGGGAAGGGCCTCGTCCAGCTCGGTGCGCACCGTGACCCCGCGCCGCGCGAGCTCGCCGCGGGTGAGGGCGAGCGTCTCGCGGACGAGGCCGTTGACGTCGAGCGGCGACCGCTCCGGCGCCTCCCGCTGCAGCAGGGTGCGTACGCGCCGGATCACGTCGCTGGCGCGGTTGGCGTCCTCGATGATGCGCCGCACCGCGCCGCGGGCCTCGTCCAGGTTGGGCGGGGCCGCGTCGAGCCAGCGCCGGCAGGCGCCGCCGCTCATCACCACGGCGGCGAGCGGCTGGTTCACCTCGTGCGCGAGGGAGGCGGTGATCTCGCCCAGCATGGTCAGCCGGGTGACCCGCGCGAGCTCGGCGTGCGCCTGGTGCAGCGCCTCCTCGGCCCGGTGGCGCTCGGCGATCTCGCCGTGGAGCTGCTCGTTGGCCAGCCCCAGGTCGCGCACCCGCAGGGAGAGCTCGTCGTGGGCCAGGCGGAGCGCGTGCTCGGACCTGCGCTGCGTCGCGGTCACCCAGGAGACGAAGAGGGCGGTGCAGGAGAAGACGACGAAGTAGGCCGCGTGGTTGATCGTGGCGATCCGCAGCGCGAAGGGTGAATCCGCCAGCACGAGCTGGCTGCCGACGATCGAGAGCACGGCCGCCAGCAGGCCGGGTCCGATCCCGCCGTACCACGCGGTCACCAGGATGGCGGGGATGAAGATCGGGGGGATGTCGAGCCAGAAGGAGAGCAGCAGCGCCGCCGCCACGCTCACGACCGCCAGCCCGTAGCTGCGGACCGGCGACGCGCCCCGCAGCTTCGCCTGTGGATCCCCGATGGCGGTGCTCATGCTTGCGCCTCCTGTGAGGAACGCGCGCGGGAGGGAACCGATTCGCTGCCCGTGGAGGGGTGGCCGGAGCTCGT
>DASYJZ010000771.1:0-23071 GCA_035995965.1 Longimicrobium sp.
GCACCCGCAAGCCGCTGGCGGTGGCGGGAACGCACGGAAAGACCACCACCACCTCGCTGCTGGCGTGGGTCCTGGAGTGCGCGGGGCTGAACCCGGGGTTCCTGATCGGCGGCGTGGCCGAGAACTTCGGGACCAGCTTCCGGCTGACGGACTCGGAGTGGTTCGTGGTGGAGGCCGATGAGTACGACACCGCCTACTTCGACAAGGGGCCCAAGATGTGGCACTACCTCCCCTACGTGGGGGTGGTGAACAACATCGAGTTCGACCATGCCGACATCTACCGCGACGAAGAGGCGTACCGCTATGCCTTCGCGCGCTTCGTGAACCTGGTCCCGCGCAGCGGCACGCTCGTGGCCGGGTGGGACTCGCCGATCATGCGCGAGCTCGCCGCGGCGTCGCCCGCGCCGGTGGAGAGCTTCGCCTACGGCGAGGAGACGCGGGCCGACGGCGCCCACCCGCTGTGGACGGCGCGCGACGTGAGCTTCGGGCCGGAGGGGACGCGCTTCACGGCACTGCGGGCGGGCGAGGAGTGGGGCAACGTGGTCACGCCGCTCACCGGCGCCTTCAACGTGCGCAACTGCCTGGCGGTGATCGCCACCGCCGAGTTCATCGGCGCGGACAAGGCGGGGGTGCTGGAGGGGCTGCGCACCTTCCGCAGCGTCAAGCGGCGCATGGAGCTGCGCGGTGAGGTGTGCGGGGTCACGGTGATCGACGACTTCGCGCACCACCCCACGGCCGTGCGCGAGACCATCGAGGCGGTGCGGCAGCGCTACGGGGGCCGCCCGATCGTGGCGGTGTTCGAGCCGCGCAGCTACACGGCGCAGCGCAGGGAATTCCAGGAGCAGTACGCCCGCGCCTTCGCCGGCGCCGACCAGGTGGTGCTCGCCGGGCTCTTCCACCCCGAGCGCTACACCGCCGAGACGGCGATGAACCCGCTCGAGCTGGTGGACGGGTGGCGCGCGGAGGGGAAGGAGGCATGGTTCATCCCCGACCCCGACGAGATCGTGCGGCACCTGGCGCCGCGGCTCACCGGCGGCGAGGTGGTGCTGGTGATGTCGAACGGCGGCTTCGGCGGCATCCACGACAAGCTGCTGAGCGCGCTCCGATAACGGCAACTGCAATCCCCCACGGAGGTCACAGGGGTCACGGAGGTACGAAACTCCTCCGTGACCCCTGTGACCTCTGTGAGAGAACCTGCCGTTGCCGTCGCCTGGATCAGCTTCCCCCGCCGACCGACGCCACGCGCGGCCCGTACACGGCCGAGTCCACCACGCGGTCCGCGACGGCGCGGCGGAGCTGCTGCATGCGGTTGTTGCCCTCGGTGTCGTAGGTGCGGTTGGTCAGGAGCACCACCCAGGTCCCCAGGTCGGGGTCGATCCAGATCGAGGTGCCGGTGTAGCCGGTGTGGCCGAAGGAGCGGTCGGAGCAGCGGCTGCCGAACATGCTCGTCCCGGGCCGCCCCGGCGTGTCCCAGCCGAGCGCGCGGGTGCCCGTTCCCGGCTGGCGCTGGGTGAAGGCGCGGATGGTCGCCGCCTGCAGCACCCGCACGCCGTCCAGCTCGCCGCCGTTCGCGATCATCGCCGCGTAGCGCGCCAGGTCGTGCACCGTGCTGAACAGCCCCGCGTTCCCCGAGATCCCCCCGAGCCGCCGGGAGATGGGGTCGTGCACGTGCCCGCGGAAGGCGTCACCCGACGCGCGGGAGGTGGGGGCGCAGCGCGCGCACCCGTCGCCGGGCCAGTAGGTGGTGCTGCGCATCCGCAGCGGGCCGAACACGCGGCGGTCGAGCAGGCGGTAGAGCGGCTCCCCCGCGGCGCGCTCGGCGGCGGCGTAGAGGATGACCGCGCTCAGGTCCGAGTACTCCACCCGCATCCCCGGCGCCGAGCGCAGCGGGGTGGCGAGCACGTAGCGCAGCGCCTGCTCGGGGCTCAGGCCGTTGGGGACGTCCAACCCCTCGGGGAGCCCCGAGGTGTGGGTGAGCAGGTGGCGGATGGTCACCCGCTCGCGGCCGCCGCCGGAGAACTCGGGGAGGTACCGGCTGACGGCGTCGTCCAGGCGCAGCGTCCCGTCCTCCACCAGCAGCATCACCGCCGTGGTGGTCCCCACCACCTTGGTGAGCGAGGCCAGGTCGTAGACGGTGCGGTCGGGGTCCACCGCGTCGGACTCGCCGGGGCCGCGGCCCATGGTGCCGAAGCCCTCCTCCAGCACCACCCGCGGCCCCCTGCCGACCGCCAGCGCGGCGCCGGGAAAGGCGCCGCGCTGCAGGTCGCTCCACACCTCTTCCTCGGCGTGGATGAGCGCGGTGGCGCTCATCCCCACCGACGCCGCGGCGGTCAGCTCGTGGGATGCCCCGCGGGCGGTCTCTCCAGGGGCGCCGGCCGGTGCGCGCGTGGAGTCGATTCCAGGCGTGGCCGAAAGGGTGGCCGCGACCAGGAGCAGGGAGATGGACATGGGCCTGCTGCGGGTATCAGGTACTACGGTGTGGGGGACTTCTACGGTACGACATGCCGCCGCGCTTGTCAACAACCTCGACTTACGCCCGTCATGTCCGTCCCCATGAGAGGACGATGTTGCAGGCGTGGAGCGGGTGATCGCGCCCTTTGCACCCACGTCATGCGCGTCGGATCCATGTGGGACTATTGCAGAGGTTAAGTGATTGATCCATATCGAGTTGGGGATATGTGGGCGGAGCGGACGGGCAAATCGCAAGCAGAAAAGACCGTCTCTGCAAGCTTCGTGCGGGCCGACTATTGAAGAAAGCCTCACGCAGAGCCGCAGAGACGCAGAGGGACGAGCAGTTCTCTTGGCGGCTCCGCGGCTCCGCGTGAGACGATCTGTTACCGAGCCGAGGCAGTCGCGATCTCCTCGAGCTCGGCCCAGCGGGCGTAGAGCGCGTCCACCTCGCGGGTGGCGGCCTCGAAGTCGGCGGTGGCGCGGGCGATCTCGTCGGCGGGGCGGGTGTAGAGCGCGGGGTCGGCGAGGCGCGCCTCCAGCTCCGCCTTGCGCCCCTCGGCCTCGAGGATCGCGGCCTCGATCCCCTCCATCTCCCGCTGCTCCTTCCAGCTCAGCTTGCGCGGGCGCTCCGCGGCGGGCGCCTTCGCCAACGCGGCTGCGGGCTTCTTCGCCTGGACCACGGCGGCGGCGGCCTCGGCCTCGCGCTGCTCCTTCAGGCGGCGGTAGAGGTCGTAGCCGCCCGCGTGCCGCCGCAGCGCGCCGTCGCCCTCGAAGACGATCAGCCCCGTCGCCACCTTGTCCAGGAAGAAGCGGTCGTGCGTCACCAGCAGCACGCACCCGCTCCACTCCATCAGCACCGACTCCAGCACCTGCAGGGTCACCAGGTCCAGGTCGTTGGTGGGCTCGTCCAGGATCAGCAGGTTGGCGTCGGTGAGAAAGAGCTTCGCCAGCAGCAGCCGGTTGCGCTCGCCGCCGGAGAGCGACGACACCTTCTGCCGCTGCTGCGGGATGGGGAAGAGGAAGCGTTCCAGGTAGCTGCGCAGGTGCACGCGCTCGCCACCCACCATCACCCAGTCCTGGTCGGCGGCGGCCTCGTAGACGCTCTTCTCCGGGTCCACGTCCGTCCGGCGCTGGTCGAAGTAGGCGATGCGGGTGTTCTTCCCCACCTCCACCTCGCCGGCGTCGGGCGCCTCCATCCCCATGATCACCCGCAGCAGCGTGGTCTTCCCCGCGCCGTTGGGGCCGATGATGCCGATGCGCTCCCCCGCCTGCAGCAGCGTGCTGAAGCCGCGCACCAGCGTGCGGCCGCCGTATCCCTTGGTGACGTGCTTCAGCTCCAGCACCGTGCGCCCCAGCCGCGGCGCGGCGCCCGCGGCGATCTCCACCGCGGTGCGGGTGGGGATGCGCTTCTCGCGCTGCTCGGCCTGCAGCGCGTCCACGCGGCCGAGGCGCGCCTTCGCCTTGCCGGTGCGCGCGGGGGGGGAGCGCCGGGCCCACTCCAGCTCCTGCAGGATCAGCTTCTTCCGCTTCTCCTCCTCCACCCCCAGCCGCTCCATCCGCTCGGCGCGCGCCTCCAGGTACTCGGTGTAGCCGCCGGGGTAGGGGGTGAGCTCGGCGGCGGAGACCTCGATCATCCGCTCCACCACGCGGTCCAGGAAGTAGCGGTCGTGGGTGATGAGCATCACCGCGCCGGGGTACTCCTGCAGGTGCTCCTCCAGCCAGAGCACGGTGTCGGCGTCCAGGTGGTTGGTCGGCTCGTCGAGGAGGAGGAGCTCGGGCTGCTGCAGGAGCACGCGCGCGAGGGCGACGCGCTTCTGCTCGCCGCCGCTCAGCCCCGCGACGGGCCGCTCCCAGTGCTCCACGCCGAGCTTCGTCAGCACCGCCTCCATGCGGTGCTCGTAGTCCCACCCGCCCAGCGCGTCGATGCGGCCGGCTGCCTGCTCCTGGCGCGCGAGCAGGCGGTCAGCGTCGCCCTCACCGCGCGAGAGCGTCTCCGACACCTCGTGGTACTCGCCGATCGCCTCCATCAGCTCCGGCCGCCCCGACGCGGCCGCGGTGAGGATGGTGGCGCCCGGCTCGAACGCCGGGTCCTGCGCCAGGTAGCCCACCCGGATCCCGCGCTGGAACGCCAGCGTCCCGCGGTCCGCGCCCTCGTCCCCGGCCACGATGCGGAAGAGCGTCGACTTCCCCGACCCGTTCACGCCGATGAAGCCCACCTTCTCGCCCTCGTCCACGGCGAACGACACGCCGTCGAAGAGGGTGCGGGAGCCGAAGCTCTTGTGGAGGTCCTGCACGTTGAGGACGTTCGCCATTCAGCCTGCGCTGCTCGGGTGATTCGGGCCGGCGAATCTACACCCGACCCGGCGCCGTGTGCGAGGCCGACAGGGGGAACACGGGGCAGGCGAGGCGCGTACCGGACGGAAGGCGAACCGAACGGACGCGGCGTCACAAAGCCGTCATCCTGAGCGCCGTCGCTGAACGTAAACCGCGGCTGCGCCATGCTTTGGCGGCGGCCGAAGGATCTGTAGCCGGGGCCGCGGCAGGGTTTGCGCATCGCGCGTCGCGCCGCCAGACTTCGTGATGAGTGCTCCCGGGCGGCGCGTGCTTCTTGCACCGGCATGGAGGGACGCGGGAGGAGCCGCGAGCGAGCCAATCAGGCGGGACGATGCTGACCTGGATCTTCTTCTTTTTCGTGGCGTTCGGCGCCAAGGTGCTGCTGGCGTTCGCCATGATCTACCTGATCTTCCCGTCGGACCGCGTCTGCAGCGAGTGCGACGGGGAGACGCTCCCGATCCGCATGGGCCCGGCCGGGCGCCTGCTCTCGTGGATGTCGCGCGGCGCGGTCCAGCGCCGGTGGTGCCCGCGCTGCGGCTGGGAGGGCCTCACCCGCTCCGGCACCCTCGACCGCACCCGCCGCTCCGCCGAGCCAGCCGTCGAGCACACACCGCAGGACTAAAGCCAGGCTGCATCTATTCAGGGTTTCCGCGGTGACGACTGCCGAGCGCGTCGCTGCGGCCACGAATGGACAGCCTTGACGCCATGGGCGGATCAGTGCAGATTGGCGGTAGCGTGACGGCCCACAGTCCGAGTGCGTTCGCAGCGTCTATCAGGATGCGATTTGATGCACACATCGCCAGACAGCACGGGTGAGGCCCCCTGGATCGCCCGAATGAGGGAGGCGGGCCACGCGGTGCGCACCGGAAGCGGTGAGCTGAATCGGGACCCCGACGATTCCTTCACCCCTCCACCAGGGTTCCGCCCGGGTGTTCGCGCGTGGACAGGCAGCGTGCTCCGACACGCGTGGAAGGCCAGCACGCGCGCATTCCACCGGCTGACGGAGCCGAAAGGCCATGCCACTGTTCCTTGACGCCTGTGCCTTCGCCAAAAGGTACCTGCACGAAGGCACGAGCACTGAACGGATGCGAGAGATCACGGGCCGCTTCGACCGCTGGGGCGGCTTCGTCGTCTCCAGCTTCATCGAACCGGAGGTGATCTCCGCATTCGCGAAGTACGCCCGGAACGCAGCCCACCCGGTGCTGCGAGCGCATTACATCCGGAAGCACGCTGGCGTCGTGGAGGCGTTTCGCCGGGATCTGTCGAAGCGTGCGTTCACGATCATTCCGCTGTCTGACGAGCTGGTCGAAGAGGCCGCGAATCTGCTCGAGACTCATCCCGAGTACGACATAGGGGCGGGTGATGCCGTTCACCTCGTGACCGCGCTGGAGGTCCGCCCCAAGGTGGTGGGGCCGCTGGTGTTCGTAACGGCTGATCGCGGGCTCGAGGAGGCGGCGAGGGCGGAAGGGTTCGTCACCGTAAACCCGTTGCGAGATGCGGTAGACACGCTGGAGCACGTGACGCGGTAGCCGACGGGAGTGACTTGTCTCCGGGTGTGGCGGCTCCATGCTCCCCGCGTCCCGGTAGACGCGACGTCGATTGCGGCAACTCACCGACACATTCACCCAACCGAACCATGCGCGACCGTCTGAAGATCCTCGGCTGGCTGTACGCGGCGAGTGGGGCCGTGATCCTGCTGCTGGCGACGGTGATCGGCACCATCTTCGGCGTGGCCGGAGTCGCCGCATCGTCGGCGCTCGGCGTCTTCGGGTTCGTGGTGGCGATCTTCGTCGCTGCCATCGCCCTTCCCTCGCTGGTCTGCGGGTGGGGGCTGCTCAACTACAAGCCCTGGGCCCGCGTGCTGGGCATCATCCTGAGCGTGCTGCAGCTCGCCAACTTCCCCGTGGGGACGGCGATCGGCGGCTACGGGCTCTGGGTGCTGCTGAACGACGAGTCGCAGCGGTTGCTGGAGGCCGGTGATCCGCGCTACCGGCAGGTGGGGGCGGGGTGGTGAGGGCGTGAAGAAGCGATCCGTCGCGGCGGCCGCGCTCGTGCCCGGGCTGCTCTGGTGGGGCCTCCAGCGCCCCTCGAACCGGCGCGACTGGATGCCCGACAACGCCCGCACGGCGCGCGCCGAGCTCAGCGGCGACCGCGTGCTGATCCACAACGTGCGCAACACCGACTACGCCACCGTGGACCGCTACACGGTGCGCTGGGAGGACCGCGCGTACGATCTGCGCCAGGTGGAGCGCGCCTGGTTCCTGGTGGAGCCGTTCAGCAAGGACTGGCGCGGGCCCGCGCACACGCTGGTGTCGTTCCAGTTCGCGGGCGGACAGTTCCTCGCCGTCTCCGCCGAGATCCGCAAGGAGAAGGGGGAGACGTTCTCGCCGTTGAAGGGGCTGCTGCGGCGCTTCGAGATGACGTACGTGGTGGCCGACGAGCGCGACGTGGTGCGCCTGCGCACGAACTTCCGGCGCGACCCGGTCTACCTCTACCCGGTCCGCGCCACCCCCGCGCAGGCCAGGGCCATGCTGGTGGACATGCTCCAGCGCGCCAACGAGCTGGCCGACCATCCCGAGTGGTACAACACCCTCACCAACACCTGCACCACCAGCATCGTGCGGCACGTGAACCGCATCGCGCCGAAGAAGGTGCCGTTCAGCTACAAGGTGCTATTCCCCGGCTACAGCGACCGCCTGGCGTACGACCTGGGGCTGATCGACACCGACCTCCCCTTCGAGCAGGCGCGCGAGCGCTTCCACGTCAACGCGCGGGCGCTGCAATGGGGCGCGAGTCCCGACTTCTCCATGCGCATCCGCGGATTGTGAACAGAACGGATCACCCAGAGGACGAGAGAACCGGAGCAACTTAAGGTCGGCCTGAAAGTCTTCTCAGAAACCTCGCCCTCGATGGTGTCATCCTGAGGCCCGGCTTAGCGTTAGCTCGATTTTGCGCCAAGGCTCGCAGGGCCGAAGGATCTAACCGCGGACTCGCGAGGCCCGCTGCGGAAGCCGCACGGCAACTCCGGACGGGACGTGCTCAACGGATGCGGGGCCGGCACTGGCGACGCTGCCGCGCCCAGGTCTCGCGGCCTCCCAGGCCAGATTCCTCGGCCTGCGGACGGTCGGTGCGGGGGTGGTTTCATCGTGTTCGGGCACTCGGGATGACACGTGGCGTGACTTCGGCTGATCGAGGTTCTCAACGGTCTCTCGGGATGACGTCATCGGGGGTCGCGGCGTGGACGGAGTCTTCAAGCGGGTTTCGGTACGACGGAGATCATCTTCTGCACTTGCTGGTGACAGGGTGGCGCAATTATTTCGACGCGTCTGAACCGGCTCGTCCCCAGCGCCTCCAATCCACGGCAACCCGGCGGCGAATTGCGCGTCCTCTACGTCTCCCACTCGTGCCCGCTGCGCGGCGACCCGCTCTCCAACGTGGGGGGGATGCAGCGCGTGGCGACCGGGCTGCACGCCGCCCTCGGCGCGCACCCGGAGGTGCGGCTGAGCTCGCTGCTGCTGGAGACCTCCTGGAAGGCCACGCCCTACCGGATGCCGGGCTACCTCGCCGGCCTCCTGCGCGCCATCCCGCGGGTGGTGGAGGAGGAGGACGTGGACGTGGTCCTCTTCTCGTCGATGGTGACGACCCCGGTCGCGCTCGCGCTGCGCGCCCGCCTCGCCCGCCGGGGGACGCTCATGGCCGCGATCCCTGTGGGGCGCGACGTGACCCTTCCCACGCCGGGGTACCGCTGGCTGGTGCGCCGCATCTTCGGCGCGCTGGACCTCGTGCTCCCCATCAGCCGCGCCACGGCGGACGAGTGCCTGGCCCGCGGCGCGGACCCGGCGCGGCTGCACGTGATCCCCTGCGGCGTCGACACCGCCGCCTTCGCGCCGCCCCGCGACCGCGCCGCCGCCCGCCGCGAGCTGCTGCGCGCCATCGGCGAGTCGCCGGCCACGGTGCCGGACGACGCGCTGCTGCTGGTGAGCGTCGGCCGGCACCAGGAGCGGAAGGGGTTCCAGTGGTTCGCGGACGAGGTGATGCCGCGCCTCCCGGCCGACGTGCTCTACCTGGTCACGGGCGAGGGGCCGATGACGCCGCGCATCCAGGCGGCCATCGAGCGGCACGGGCTGGGCGGGCGCGCGCGGCTGCTGGGGAAGGTGTCGGAGGAGACGCTGCGCACCCTGTACCGCGGCGGCGACCTGTTCATCATGCCCAACGTCCACGTCCGCGGCGACATCGAGGGGTTCGGGGTGGTGATGCTGGAGGCGGGGCTCTGCGGGCTGCCCGTGGTCGCCGCGGACCTGGAGGGGATCAGCGACGTGGTGCGCGAGGGCGAGAACGGGCAGCTGGTGCCGAGCCGCGACGCCGCGGCGTTCGCGGGCGCGGTGCTGCGCTACCGCGGGGACCGCGAGGCGCTCGCAGCGGCGTCGCGGTCCGCCGCGCGCTACACGGCGCGGACGTATTCGTGGGCGGGGGTGGCGGAGCGGTTCGTCGAGATCTTTCGGGAGCGCACAGGCGGCCGCGCCGCGCCGCTGCCGGTGCGCGCCGCGGGCGTCCGCTGACATTTCGAACGAAAGGGGTGCTTGCGATGGACCTCGTGGCGATCCTCGCGGTCTCCGGCGGAATCCTGGTGGTGCTCGTACCCATCGCGGGACTCACCGCGCGCTTCGCGCTCAAGCCGCTGATCGAGAGCATCACCGAGGCGATGCGCGTGCGGCAGGGCGGCGACGTGCCGGCGATGGAGCGCCGCGTCGCCGTGCTCGAGCAGGAGCTCGCCGGGATGCGGGCCGAGCTCCAGCGCGCCGCGGACGGCGCCGCCTTCGACCGCAGGCTGGCCGAACCCGCGGATCGTGCCGGATCCTGAAAAACGAAGTCTCTCACAGGGGTCACGGGGGCCCGGAGTCGGTTCCCCTGTGACCCCTGTGACCCTGTGATATGAGAGTCAAAGCCCTGCCTGGGCCCACGTCGGGCCTGAGGATCCGGATCAGTGCGGCAGCTCGTCGGCGAGGATGCCGTAGATCTCGATGTCTTCGAACACGCCCCACTTGAGGATGTGCTTGCGCATCTTTCCCTCCCAGGTCATCCCGATCTTCTGCATCACCCGCCCCGACGCGGGGTTGCGCGCGTAGTGGTGCGCCGCCACGCGGTTCAGCCCCAGCTCGCGGAAGCCGAAGGCCACCACCGCGCGCGCGCACTCGCTGGCGTAGCCGCAGTTCCAGAACTGCCGCGCCACCCAGTACCCCAGCTCCCCCCGGCGATGCGGCGGCTCGATCTCCAGCCCCACGGCGCAGACGATCCGGCCCGCGCCGCGCTCGGTGGCGGCGAACACCGCGCTCTCGCCCGTCACCCAGCGCGCGGTGACCCGCTCGATCCACTCCAGCGCCATCCCGTCGGGGTAGGGGTGCGGGATGTGGGCGGTGTTGGCGGCGATCTCGCGGTCCGACACGATGCGGTGCACCTCGGCCGCGTCGCCGGGGACGAAGGGGCGCAGGATCAGGCGCTCGCTGTGGAGCGTGGGCTGTGGGCCGTCCGGCACGCGCGGGAGCGGCGAGGGGATCGGGGTCACGGCTCGGGGGCGGTCGATGGGTTCAGCGGACGCGCGGCGATGAGGTACTCGTCCACCACGCGTCCGCCGATCAGGTGCTCCTGGATGATGCGCTCCAGCACCGGCGGGTCGCACCGCCCGTACCAGGCACCCTCGGGGTAGACCACGGCGATGGGGCCGCCCTCGCACACGCGCAGGCAGTTGGCCCTGGTCCGCGCCACCCCGCCGGCCTCGGAGAGGCCGAGCTGCCTGAGGCGCGCCTTGAGATAGTCCCACGCCTCCAGCCCGCGCGCGGGGTCGCAGCACTTCGGCGTGGTCTGGTCGCAGCAGAGGAACAGGTGCCGCGCGGCGGCCGGCAGCCCTGCCGCCGCGGCCACGCGCCGCAGCCGGCCGCGGTCGAAGCCGCTCCCGGTGTCCGGAGGCGCCGCGTCGCTCATCGGCCGCCCTCCGGGGTGAAGGGGGCGAAGGCCGCGAGCTTCAGGTCGCCCAGCGCGAAGGGCACCTCGCCGCGCAGGCCGCCCCGGCCGACGAACTCCATCACCTGCTGCAGCTCGCCGCGCCCGAACCAGGTGCCGTGCTCGCGGCACGCGTCCACCACCACGCCGGAGGAGCGCGCGAAGTTCACGCGGTTCATCAGGGTGCCGCAGACGGGGCAGGGGAGGTACGCCACCGGCAGGACGTGGGACTCGCGCGGCGGCTCGCCGGCGCGTGGCGGGCCGGAGGAGAGGGCCGCCTCGCGGTCTCGGGCGCGGCAGAGGGCCAGGAAGGTGCGGTTGTCCACCCACAGCCCGCCGCAGCCGGCGCACTCCCGCACCAGGCTCGTGCCCAGCCGGACCGGCTGGAGCGCGCCGGAGCAGGACGGGCAGGCGAGCTCCGCGGTCTCGTCGGGCGCCTCCTCGCGCGCCAGCGCCGCGCCGCACGCCGGGCAGTAGCGCATTCCCTCGAAGGCCAGGCCGAAGCACGCGGGGCAGCGCACCGTGGCCAGGCGCGCGTGGCAGTAGCCGCACGCGTGGGCGTCGGGGCTCGCGGGCGCGCCGCAGTCGGGGCAGTGGAGGGTCGCCGCTTCCATCCGGGGGCGTGGGGGTGACGGGTGGCCGGACCGCAATCTGCGAGCGCCCCGGTGGCCGGGCAATCGTCCGCGGGGCGAACACGGCGCGCCCGGAGCACGCGCCCGCTGGCGCGCGCTCCGGGCGCGGAGCATCGACTTTCCCTCGAGCAACCGCTACCGCCAGAGTCGGGCGAGGCGGAGGAGGATCGGGAAGAAGCGACCCAGGAGCTTGATGACCCACCCCAGGATCACGGTCTTTACGAGAAAGCGGAGGAGGAGGAACACGTGGGTCCGGCGGTTCAGGGTTTCGACGCGTGTCTCGGTGCGTCTCTACGCACGCGGACCGCGCCGGGTTTCAGGGTGCCGGCGCCGGCGCTGCCGGCGCTGCCGCCGGTGCCGCGCGGCCGCCGCCGGCGACGCCGGGGACGGCGATCTCGAAGAGCGTGGGCCACAGCTTGCCGGTCACGAACAGGCGGTCGTGCTCCGCGTCGTATGCGATCCCGTTCAGCACCGCCTCGGGGTCGGGCTGCGGGCCCATCACCCCGGTGAGGTCCACCCACCCCTTCACCTGCCCCGTCCGCGGGTCTATGCGGGCGATGCGGCTGGTGTGCCACACGTTGGCCCACACCTCGCCCTTCACCCACTCCAGCTCGTTCAGGTCGTTCACGTACTCGGTGCCGTCCATCACGTTCACCGTGCGCTGCACCGCGAACCCCTGCGGGCTCAGGTAGCGGAGCTGGTTGGAGCCGTCGCTCAGGACCAGCGACGTGCCGTCCGTGGTCAGCCCCCACCCCTCCCCCTGGTAGCGGAAGGTACCCGTCTGGCGGAAGGTGTCCAGGTCGTAGATGAAGCCGGTCTGGTCCTGCCAGGTGAGCTGGTGGAGCTTTCCCCCGAAGAGCGCGAGGCCCTCGGCGAAGTACGGCTCCGGCACGTCCGCCTTGCGCAGCACCTTCCCCGTCTCCAGCTCCACCTTGCGCAGCGACGAGTGCCCGGTGCGCCCGGTGCTCTCGTACAGGAAGCCGCCGTGCCACACCAGCCCCTGGGTGTAGGCCGCGGTGTCGTGCGGGAAGCTGCGGATGACGTTCACCGTGGCGACCGGGGCGACGGGTTGCGGCGGCTGGTCCAGCGCGGGGGCCGACTTGCCCCCGCGCTCGCAGGCGCAGAAGGCGAGCAGCCCCAGCGTGAGCAGGCCGGCGGGGCGCGCGGCGCGCGGCAGCGCCGTCACCGGGCACCCGCCCTGGAGCCCAGCCAGCTCCGGCGGAGCTCGCGCATGGCGCCGGTCACCGGCATCCCCGCTGCTTCGTAGGGCACGATCTCCACTCCCGGGTTCTCCACCAGCCGCACCGCCACCTCGTGGCGGCCGGTGCGCTGCTGTACGTCCATCCGCACCGTCTCGCCCACGGCGTGGCGGCGCACCACCGCGCCGAGCGAATCCGCCGACGGCGTGGGCACCCCGTCCACCGCGAACACGCGGTCGCCGCGGCCGATCCCGGCGCGGTGGAAGGAGCCGCCCTCGACCGCCGCCGCGGTCACCACGGCCGAGGCGCTGTCGTCGTCCAGGAAGGCGCCCAGCCAGGGCCTCTCCGACGCCTTCCGCAGCAGGAACCCTGCCGGCGCGAGGAGCCGCGCATAGTCCACCACCTCGTGCCCCTCCACGTAGCGCCGGAAGAAGTCGTTGGCGAAGGCGGAGTCATGTGTCACCTCGCCCAGCACGCGGCGCAGGTCGGCCACGGTGTAGGGCCGCTCGGGCGCCAGCGCGGGCGACTGGTACTGCCCGTACCCGCGCCACATCGCCCGCATGTAGTCCTCCAGCGAGCGCCCGGGGAAGCGCTGGCGCAGGGTGAGGTCGAGCCCCAGCCCGAGTGCCGCGCCCCAGGTGTAGTACGAGATGAAGGTGTTCCCCCGGTTCTGCGGGTCGATGGACTGCGCGGCGTCCACGAAGGGTGCCTGCATGGACATCTCCACCGCGCTGAAGCGCTGGCGTCCGGGGGCGTTGATCACCGTGTTGACGTCGGCGGTGAGGTCGCGGGCGTAGCGCGCGTCGTCGTACAGCCCCGCGCGCCGGAGGAAGAGGCCGTCCCAGTAGCTGGTGAACCCCTCGGCGAACCAGAGCTCGCCGCTCATGTTCTCGCGCTCGAAGTCGAACGGCTCCAGCGAGCGCGGGCGCAGCCGCTCCACGTTCCAGGAGTGGAAGAACTCGTGCGACAGGGTGCCCAGGTTCCCGAGCCGCTGCTCGGGGTCGGTGATGTTGCGCGAGCTGGTGATGATGGTGCTGTTGCGGTGCTCCATCCCGTCGCCGTTGTCGTACGGCATGTAGTCGGCGAGGAAGGTGTAGGTGCCGAAGTCGTAGTCCGCCGGCGCGCCCCACACCGCGATCTCCTCGGCCACGATTTTCTTCGCCGCGTCCGTGAAGGCGTCCAGGTCGGCGTCGCTGCCGGGGTGGTGCGCGGCGATCCGCCAGGTGTATGTCTTCCCTCCGTACGTCGCCGTCCAGCTGCGCATCGCCACCGGGCCGACCTCGGTGGGCGAGTCCATGAACCACTGGAGGTTGGGCGCCTCGAACACCGCCGGGTCGGCCGTGGGCCTGAGCTGCGTGGCCACGCGCCAGCCGGGGTTGGGGCGGAAGGCGACGCGGATCGGCGCCGCGTCCATCCCGCGCGCCCAGAGGAAGGTGGCGGGCATGTTGAGGTGCGCGTGCGTCTCGTCCACGCCCAAGTAGGTGCCGTCCACGCGGTCGCCGAACACGGTGTAGGTCACGCGCACGGTGGCGCCGCGCGGGGTCACGTCCCACTGGTGCGGGTTGGGGCGCGACACGTCCAGGGCGCGGCCGGAGGCGTCGGTCACGCGCACGTCGTAGACGTTCTTGGCGAATTCGTGCAGCGCGTAGCGCCCCGGCGACGAGCGGCTCATCCGCAGCTGCAGCGGCCGCCCCTGCGGCACGCCGCGGAAGGTGGCCGTGACCCGCGCCTCGTGGTGCACGGCGTTGGGGAAGGCGATCTCGTACTCCACGCTGCGCTGCTGCGCCGCCGCCGGAAGGGCGACGAGCGCGAGCGCCGGGAGCAGCGTTGCGGCGCGGGTCAGGAGGCGGTTCATCCGGATCGGTGTCGAGGGACGGGTGCGATGCGGGCGGCGACAGAGTAGCGCCCGCGGCGGAGCGGCGCGAGAGATACGGTCGCGGGGCGCCGGAGGTTCCCACGGGGGTGGGGCGAACGCGAGGGCATTCCGAGACTCCGCGCCGGTGAAGAGACCGCCGTTCGTGCTCTGGCATCCCCGGCCGCGATCGGCCCGAATGGATCTGAGGTCGTTCGCTGGCCGCGGGAGCGCAACGCGCACGCCTTGCCGGCCGCCTCCGGGGACGTGACGTTTCATCCTCGGCGCGGTCGTTTCTCCTCAACCAGTGGACGAATGCTCGGCTGGATCGATCGGCGTCTCTCGGCGCTGCCCGTGTGGCGAAACGTGAGGAACAATGCGGCGTTCCGCTCCGCTCTGGGGTACGAGGAGACCATCTGGACGCGCA
This sequence comes from Longimicrobium sp., assembly GCA_035995965.1. Classification (GTDB taxonomy): domain Bacteria; phylum Gemmatimonadota; class Gemmatimonadetes; order Longimicrobiales; family Longimicrobiaceae; genus Longimicrobium. The sequence continues at coordinate 14,893 of DASYJZ010000771.1, forward strand.
AGGCCGCGGATGAGGAAGTCCGGCGGCTGGTCGCGCGCCTGAACCCGGGGACGCTGTCAGCGCTGGAGATCTCCGGCGACGTGTGGCGGGATTTCGGGTTCGCGTCGTATCGGAGCACGGAGTATCCGGACTTCGACATCGAGGCCGACGCGCTGCCGGAGCGGTTCGACCTGGTCATCGCGGAGCACGTGTTCGAGCATCTGCGCTGGCCGGCCCGTGCGGCCCGCAACGTGGCGTCGCGGATGCTCAAGCCGGGCGGACACCTGCTAATCGTCACGCCCTTCCTCTATCGCATCCACCAAAACCCGGTCGATTGCACCCGGTGGACGGAGACTGGGCTGCGCTACTTCCTCGCGGACTGCGGCTTTCCGCTGGACGAGATCACCACGGGCTCGTGGGGCAACCGGGAATGCGTCGAGGCCACCTTTCGCGGTGAGTTCCGGCTCTTCAACCGCCACTTCCACAGCCTCGCGCCAGACCCGGACTACCCCATCGCCGTGTGGGCGCTGGCGACGGCCCCCGCTGCGCCGCTGCAGGAGAGCGGATTCCATTCGACCGCCGCCGACAACGGGCACGCCGCGGGATGACCTCGAGGAACTACCGGCGCAGGGAGGTCCGGCTGCGCGCCGGTGACGAGCTCGCGACCTGTTGAGCGTATCGCAGGCAGAGATGCCAGTTCCCACGACCACGATTGAGCGCCCGAAGCCGCGGGTGTCCGCCAGCTTCGTCGCGGTCGCCGCGACGCTGCTGGGATTCGTGCTCGTCGCGAGCTTCTATCTTCCCGTAGATGGAAACCTCGCCGTTCCTCCCGGCGGCCGCGCCCCGGCGTCGACCATGCCGCCGCGATGCCTGGAGTTGTCGTACCGCGGGAGTGACTACACCTGGCTTCCGAAGTCGGTGCGCCTGACCGGCGAAGTGGCATACGCGACCTCGCCCCGCGGACCGTTGTACCGGGCCATCGACGAACGTGGCACGCCCTGGGAGTGGTGGCCCGCGGGTCCGGACTCCATCGACATCGCCAGCCAGCATTCGCCGCGGATCCGGATTCCCGCGCGCGGGGAGCGCGTGGCCGGCCGGGTTGGATTCGGCGGCTACTGGACCGTCTGGGAGGCGCTCACCGCGCCGCGCGACTGGCAGGTGTTCGCGCGCGACCTCCGATGTCCTCGCTCCTGAGGGCTGGCGTGAACCTCAGCCAGTGGTGGGATGCTGGCCTACCTTGCCTGCGGCCGGCGGGGTGCGATCGACGCATCCGAAGGCGGGCCTTGACGCGCGTATGCAGTTCCTGTCTGATAGTATCCCACGCTCGGCGCGCCCGCGTCTGGCGCGGTTCGGAACCCTCGACGCGCGGAGGATCCATGAAGAAGCTGCTGCTGGAGCTGGACGGCCTGAAGGTGGAGAGCTTCGAGCCCGGCGAGGACGCGTCGGGCGCAGGAACGGTGCGTGCCTACGAGGGCGGCTGCAGCGTGGGGCGGACCTGCGGCAACCCGTCTCGGGACGACGAGGGGTACGAGGAGTTCGCGAGAACCCTTTACGGCTGCTGCGTCTGAGCCTGAGCCGGCGACTACCCGCACTCGGCGGCGGAATGAGCAAGCCCTCGCATCCCGGCCGGATGCGAGGGCTTCCCAGTTCCTGCGGGGCGGCTGCGCACGCTGGCGCGATCAGCGTGCCGGGCTTTCCGGCGGCGGCGCGATCTGCGGCGGGGCGGCTCGCTCGGTGAGGGAGCGGTGGAAGGTCTCCGCGTCCTGAAGATGGGCGACGCTCTGCTGGAGCTGCGCCACGTCGTCGCGGAGATGCCGCACCTCCGCCGTCAGCAGCGACACGTCCTGCCCCGCCGCCGCCGTCGACGCGGAGGAGTGAAGCAGCCCGAGGAGCGGCCGTTGGCGAGAAACGGCTGTGTCCGACCGGCGGTAGTTCGGGCGGCGGCGAAGCGGGGTTTCAGTGGGTAGAATTGGTCCGCCCTGTAACGGCATCCCCATCCCGGCTCTGGCGCACGGGCCGCGAACGGGCAAGGTTGGTCGGCGGGGCCATGCGCAACCGTCGCTTGCCGATACGTTACGCGGATGAAGATCGCACGAGTCTACCTCGACACCTCCGTGCTCGGCGGTTGCTTCGACCAAGAGTTCGCACCGTGGTCGAATGGGTTGATGGCGGACTTCGATACGGGGCGTTTCGTACCAGTTGTGTCGGATCTGCTCGCCGCCGAGGTGGCCAATGCACCCGAACACGTGCGCGCTCTGCATGACAAGTTGCTCGCACTCCCGGCGCAGCGCGTTCGCGCTACGCCGGAGGCACTTCACCTGCTTGCCGCTTATGAGGCGCATAGCGTGCTTGGCCCCAAGTATCGGTCCGATATGCTTCACATTGCGCTCGCGACGATTGCCGATGTGGATGTGCTGGTGAGCTGGAACTTCAAACACATCGTTCGATTCGATAAAATCAGGCTGTATAACGCCGTGAACCTCGAGCAAGGCTACAAGTCGCTCACGATTCACTCACCGCGCGAGGTGACGACCTATGGAAACGACAGCGATACACGCAGTCGAAATGGTGCGAGCGATCCGTGATCGGATGTACGAACAGACCAAGGATCTCTCACCAGAAGATTTTCTCGCCTTCATCGCAAAGGAGGCGGCGAAAGCCACTCGCACCGATGCGGCTTCGGAACCGAGTTCCCGGCGTCCGGCGGCATAGTGCGTCGCTTTAAACTCACGTAATGCCTTACGGGGTAACCCGCGCCGCTCTCCCTTGGCTACGTCTCGAATGGCACACATCCGCGCAGTTTCTATCCTTGTCCTCGCCCTCGCCGCCGCGCCGCCGCTCCACGCGCAGTCGCGTGAGCTCGTGGTCGCCGACACGTCGCCCTTCCGGCGGCTCGAGCTGCCGGCGGCGAACGAGGTGCGCACGGGGAGCGGGCGGCCCGGTGCACGCTACTGGCAGCAGCGCGTGGACTACCGCATCAGCGCCACGCTCGACTCGGCGCGCAACGAGCTGCGCGGGCGCGAGACCATCCACTACACGAATTGGTCGCCCGACGCGCTGCCGTACCTCTGGCTCTACCTGGAGCAGAACCTCTGCGCGCCCAACAGCATCACCAACACGCTGAACCAGCCGCCGCTCGCCTTCGCCGACGTCTCGTTCGACTTCTCCTGCGGCACCTTCCGCGGCGGGCTCACGCTCGACTCGGCCACCGTGGGCGGCGTAGAGGCGCGGAAGTCGATCTACGGCACCACCATGCGCATCGACCTGCCGCAGCCGCTCGCGCCCGGCGCGTCGGTGGACCTGCGGTTCGCGTGGCGCTTCAACGTGCCGGAGATGGGCGGCGGGCGGATGGGGCACGACGGGCCGCTGTACGAGCTCGGCCAGTGGTATCCGCGGATGGCGGTGTACGACGACGTGCGGGGATGGAACCACGAGCCGTACATCGGCGCGGGCGAGTTCTACCTGGAGTACGGCTCGTTCGACGTGGAGCTGACGGTGCCGCCGAGCTACCTCGTCGCGGCGACGGGCGAGCTGCGGAACCCGGATCGGGTGCTGACCGCCACCCAGCGCAGGCGCCTCGCCTTCGCCCGCCGCTCGGACACGGCCGTCGCCATCGTCACCGCCGCGGAGGCGGGGAATCCCCGCGCGACGCGGCCCGGAGGCGGCCCATTCACCTGGCGCTTCACGGCCGACAGCGTGCGCGACTTCGCCTGGGCCGCGGCGCCGAGCTGGCGGTGGGAGGCGAGCAGCGTCGACGGGATCCTGGTCGAGACGCTGTACCGGTCGTCCGCCGACAAGTGGGTGGAGGCGCACCGGATGGCGCGGGGCGCGATCGAGTACTTCAGCCGCCAGTGGTACCGCTATCCCTACTTCCACGCGACCACCGTCGAGGGGCCGGTGGGCGGGATGGAGTACCCGATGCTGACCTTCGTGCCGAACAACTCCACGCGCGAGGCGCAGCAGTGGGCGCTCGCGCACGAGTTCGGGCACGAGTGGTTCCCGATGGTGGTGGGGTCGAACGAGCGGCTGTATCCGTGGATGGACGAGGGATTCAACACCTTCATCGACCTGCACAACACCGCGCTCTATTTCGCCGGCACGCCGTACGGTGACACCATCGAGGCGAACTCGCTGCACATGGCGCCGCTGCACACGCGGCCCGGCGAGGAGCAGCCGCTCATCTCCAACCCCACCGAGGTGCGCGACCTGATGTGGGTGGGCTACCAGAAGCCGGCGCTGATGCTGCAGACGCTGCGCTTCGAGGTGATGGGCCAGGAGCGCTTCGACGCGGCGTTCCGCGACTACATCCGCACCTGGGCGTTCAAGCACCCCACCCCGGCCGACTTCTTCCGGCTGATGCGCGACGCGTCGGGGATGGAGCTGGACTGGTTCTGGCGCGGCTGGGTGATGACGACGGCGCGGCTGGACCAGGCGGTCGACTCCGTCACCACCGCGCCGGACGGCCAGGCGAGCGTGGTCCTCGCCAACCGCGGCACGATGGTGATGCCCGCCGAGCTGCAGCTCACCTACGACGACGGGTCGGCGGAGACCGTGCGGCTCCCGGTGGAGATGTGGAACCTCGGCAGCCGCTTCGCCTACCGCCTTCCGTCGGCGAAGCGCGTGCGGCGCGTGGAGGTGGATCCCCGCCACGTGCTCCCGGACCTCGACCGCGCGAACAACGTCTGGGAGCGCCGCTGAGCTCAGGCCTGCGCCATCATCCGCCGCCTGCGCAGCCGCTCGTGGGCGGCCAGGAGCTCGGGATGGACGAGGGCGTTGGGATCCACCGCGGTGATGTCGATGAACCGCCGTTCCTCGGCCACCACGGCGGCGAGCGCCGGCGCCTCCTCCACGACGGGGGGCGCGTCGGCTTCCCCATCTCCCCCGTCCTCCGCCACGGCCGTGTACTCGCCGATGCGGAGGTTGCCGACCAGCCCGCGCAGCTCGGCCGCGCTCCCGATCAGCCGCCGCGTGGCGTCGGCCACCAGGTCGCATGCGACCTCCTGCTGCGTGGTCGCGGCGCGCACCCCTTCCGCGGCTTCGGCGTGCACCACCGCCGTCTCCGCCACCTGCGCGATCCCCGCCGCCGCTTCCACCGCCGCGGCGGCGTTCCCCTCGGCGGCCGCGGTCACGCTCTCGGCCGCGACCCGCGTGCGCGCCGCGGCGTCGAGGATGGTGGCCAGCGCGGCCTCCACCTGCTGCGCCACCTGCTCGATCTCGCCCACGTGCGCGGCGCCCGCCGTCATCGTGCGCGCGGCCGAGTCCACCCGCTGGGTGACGGTGCGGGTGATCGCGGCCACGCTCTCCGCGCTGGTGCGCGCCTCGGCCGCCAGCTTGCGCACCTCGCCGGCGACCACCGCGAACCCGGCGCCCTCCGCGCCAGCGCGCGCGGCCTCGATCGCGGCGTTCAGCCCCAGCAGGTTGGTCTGCTCGGCGATCTGGTCCACCGTCTTCACGAAGCCGCTGATGTCGCCCACCGCGGCGTGCAGCGCGTCGGTCTCGGCGGCGGCGTCCTGCACCGCCTGCTTGATCTTCACCAGCGTGAGCAGCGCGTGCGCCGTCTCCTCGCGGCGGGTGCGCGCCACCTCTTCGATCGAGGCGGCGAGCGACGAGACCTCGCGCACCTCGGCGGCCACGTGGCTCGCCTGCGCCAGCATCGCCCGCAGCGCGTCGTCCACCCGGCGCAGGCGCTCCACCTGGTCGGCGGCGCCGTCGGACACCTGCGACATGGAGCGCGTGACCTCGCCCACGGCGGCCGCGAGCTGCAGCGAGATGGCGCTCAGGTCGTCGGCCGAGCGGGTGATCCCGTCGGCCGCCCCCGCCGCCCCCGCGCCGATGCGCGAGAGCGTATCGCCGGCACGGTTCATCGCCTCCGCCAGCAGCCCCAGCTCGCCCGGGAGGCTGCCCGTGGTGCGCGCCGTAAGGTCGCCCTCGCTGAGCGCCTCGGCGTGGCGGGCCAGCAGGTCGATGGGTCCGGAGATGGAGCGCACCACGCGCGCCACCACCACGGTCCCCACCAGCGCCGAGAGGGCGATGAGCGCCACCAGCAGCCAGGCCCGCCCGCCCGCCGCGCTTTCCAGCGCCGCGGCGGTCTCGCCCAGGCGCCGCGCCTTGGCGTCGCCCAGCCGGTCCAGGTCGCCCAGCATGGCGGCCTCGATGGCGCGGGCGCTGTCGGTCTGCGCGCGCGCCTCGTCCACGCGCCCCATCTCCATCAGCCGCCGCGCCAGCACGTAGCGCACCTCGGCGTCGCTGAGCGCCTGGTCGATCCCCACCAGCGTGGTCTTGTCCTCGGTGCGCAGCTCGCGGCGGCGCAGCGCCCGGTGCGTGCCGTGCGTGTGCCAGCGCAGCGAGTCGAAGCCGGCGGCCGCGGCGAGGTCGCCCGACTGCTCGATGTAGCGCGCCGCCACCGCGATCTCGCGGGCGACGTCGGTCGCCAGCGCGGTGGAGAGCCGCGCCTCCTGCTCCACCCCCTGGTTGGCCGCGCGGATGCTCCGCGAGAGCGAGCGCAGCGCCGTCCACCCCACCGCGCCCGCGGCCAGCAGCAGGACCAGCAGCACCCCGAAGCCGGAGAGGAGGCGGGTGCGGATGTGCCCGCGCGAAACGACCTGGCTCACTGCGCACCTCCCTGCGGAACGAGGGCGCCGTCGTGCACCCGGGTCATCACGAAGCCCGAGCGGTCGGGGTCGCCGTCGGGGCGGAAGCGGATCTCGCCGGTCACGCCGTGGAAGGCACCGGCGCCCTTCACCCGCGCCATCCAGTCGCGGATGCGGGCGCGGTCCGGGCCCACCGTCTCGATCGCCTTCACCAGCAGCATGGCGGCGTCGTAGGCCATGGCCGCGTTCGCGTCGGGGGTGACCCCGTAGCGCGACTTGAAGTCCGCGGCGAAGCGGCGGCCGGCGTCGTTCTGGTCCAGGCGCACGGGGGTGGCGATCAGCGCCCCCTCGGCCGCCGCGGTGTCGGCGGCCACGCCGGGCCAGCCGTCGCCCGCGATCCACTGGGTGCGGAAGCCCTGGCGCATGGCCTCGCGCAGCAGCGCGCGCCCCGAGGGCTCCGTCCCCGCCACGAAGATCAGGTCGGGCTGCACCCGGCGGTAGTAGGAGATGAAGGGCTCCACCTTGCTCCCGTCGCCCGCGATCGGGTCCACCCCGACCGGCTTGCCGGGGTACGCGGCCAGGAACGCCTGCGCCAGGTCGCGCCCGTAGACGTTGTTCTCGTACAGCACCACCACCCGCCGCCCGCCCAGCCGCGCGGCGTAGCGGGCCAGGTTGGCCCCGTTCACCGAGTCGTTCACCGTCACCCGGAACACCCAGGGGGAGATCCCGGTGATCTCGGGCGAGGTGGCGCTGGGGACCACGGCGACCAGGCCGCGGTCGTACTCCGGCGCGGCGCCCACCATCCCGCCCGAGTTCGCGTGGCCGACCACGCCGACCACGTCGGGGTTCTCGTAGAAGCCGCGCGCGACCGCGCCCGCCTTCACCCCGTCGCCCTCGTCGTCCACGGCGAGCACCTGCAGGCGCTTGCCCTCGATGCCGCCGCGGGCGTTCACCTCGTCGGCCGCCATCTCCACGGCGTGGCGCACCATGGTGGCATAGGCCTCGTTGAAGGGGCCCGCCGTGCCGATCACCAGCGCCTGCGAGCGCGTGCCGCACCCCGAGAGCGCGCCGCAGGCCAGCGCCAGCGCCGCCAGGCGGCGCCGGAGGGTCGTCGATGTTGTCACCGGGGAACGATCCGCGTGGAAGGTGAGGTTCGGAGTGTTACCGCCGCGGCGTAAAAGGGCGGGGGATGGGGATATGCCGGGACGGGGCCCGATGGCTCGCTCGGCGTGCCTGCAGGTCGGAACGTGCGGCAGGAGCAAGGCGCCGCGCAGTTTTGGGTAACACGTATATTATACGACGGGAAAGAGATGCTGTCAAATCCGGTATCAGTTGATCGCAAAACGGGATGGTAGATGGCGCAAAACGATTCCTCTGGATAGGCGAAGCGCCGGGCGCGGAGACTCGCTCCGCGCCCGACGCCCTCGAAGTGCCATCTCCCGGCCGGGCTCAGCTGTTGGAGCCGCCCCCCGGCGTGGCCCCGCCTCCTTCACGCCCGCCTGCCGCCGAGCCGCCGCCGGAGGTGGATTCGTCGACCGCGCTTCCGCCCGCGCCCGAGCGCCGGCCGAGCGGGTCCTCGATCGGCGGATCGCCCGGCCGGGTGTCCTCCG
>DASYJZ010000772.1:0-6210 GCA_035995965.1 Longimicrobium sp.
GCGGGATCCGGGCCGCGTCAACCTTTGCGGGCAATCCAGCAGGGATCCAGGAGCTCTCCGCGCGTCCGCGGCTGGACCCCTCGCCGCACTCACCAGCTCTTCGCCTCCTCCTCGTCCTCCGCCTCCGCGTCGTCGTCGCCCCCGCTGGGCTGCGGGCGCGCGGCGGCGTCCGGTGCGGGGCGGTCGGGCTCGGCGCGGACCTCGGGGAGGCCCGCGGCGCGCAGCAGGGCGTTCAGGCGCGGCAGGTCGGTCCGCACCAGCGCATCGAGCGCGGCGAGCTGCGCGTCCATGCGGCGCGAGAGGTCGGCGAAGACCGTGTACGACTGGCGCGTCGGGGCAGCCTCGGCGCTTTCCACCACGCCCAGCAGCGCGGCCATCTTGTTGTTCAGCCGGATCGGGAAGTTGAGCGGGTCCTGGCTGCTGCGCAGCCGCGGGTTGTAGAGCGAGTCCTCGATCGCCGCCAGCCGGCCCTTCAGCGACTCCGCCGCGGCGCGAATCCCCGCGTCCTGCGTGTGGGTGAGGCGCTCGTCCACCTGGCGGCGGATGCCGCGCACCAGCAGCACCGCCCGGTTGGCGTCCGTCGTCCGCTGGCGGATGCGCATGGCCAGCGCGAACTGCGAGTCCACGGCGGCGGGCGCGGGGCGGTAGCGCGGGTCCGTCACCACGCGGAAGCTCTCCGCGCCCGCGGGCTGCCCGTCCACCACCAGGCGCACGCGGTACGTGCCGGGGAGGGCGCGCGGGCCGACCAGCCGCGCCGCCCAGAGCACCAGTCCCGGGAAGTCCTCGGCGCCGGGGTGGCGCAGGTCCCAGACGAAGCGGTTGAGGCCGGCCTTCACCGGGACCTTCGGGTCGCGCGGCCGCGCGGGCGCCTCCTCGTCCTCGTCGTCCTCCCCGCCGCCCGCGCCGGCGCCGCCCTGGCCGCGCGCGCTGTCGGCCGGGGTGCCGCTGAAGGAGCGCACCACGGCGCCGCGCGCGTCCAAGAACTCCAGCGTCACCCGCTGCGCCTGCCGCGGGAGCGCGTAGTAGACGGTGACGCCGCGCCCGGTGCGCACCGCGTCCGCCGGGCGGAAGAGGCGCGGCGCGGCGGCGGGTGCGGTGCCGTTCATCTGCCGCAGCGGGCTGACGTCGTCCATCACGTAGAAGGAGCGGCCGTGCGTGGCCAGCACCAGGTCGTTGTCCTTCACCACCAGGTCGGCCACCTGCACGTCGGGGAGCCCCTGGCGGATGGACTGCCAGCGCCCGCCGTCGTCCCACGAGGCGTAGATCCCGTGCTCCGTCCCCGCGTACAGCATCCCCGGGCGCGCCGGGTCCTCGCGCACCGCGCGCAGGTAGTCGCCGTCCGGGATCCCGCCGACGATCTTCGTCCAGGTGCGGCCGTAATCCTCGGTCCTGTACGCGTACGGGGCCAGGTCGTCCATCTGGTAGCGGTTGGCGGCGACGTAGGCCTTCCCCGCGGCGTGGGGCGACGCCTCGACCAGGGAGATGCGCGCGAAGCCGCCCAGCTCCGGCGGCGTCACGTCGGCCCAGCTGCGGCCGCCGTCGCGCGTCACCTGCACCTTGCCGTCGTCGCTCCCGGTCCAGATGACGAGCGAGTCGCGCGGGCTGGGGGCGATGGAGAAGATCGTCCCGTACGTCTCCACCCCCGTCTGGTCCAGGGTGATGGGACCGCCGGAGGGGCCCAGCGTCTCGGGGGCGTGGCGGGTGAGGTCGGGGGAGATGCGGGTCCAGCTCTGCCCCTCGTCCGTCGAGCGCCACAGGTGCTGGCTCCCCACGTAGAGCACGCGCGGGTTGCGCGGTGCCAGGACGATGGGGAAGGTCCACTGGAAGCGCTCGCGGATGTCGCCCGCCGAGTACCCCATCGGGTTCTCGGGCCAGACGTTGATCGCCCGCCGCTCCCCGGTCCTGCGGTCGTAGCGGGTGAGCAGGCCGCCGTAGCTGCCGGCGTAGAAGACGTCGGGGTTGTCCGGCCGCGCGGCGATGTAGCCGCTCTCGCCGCCGCCCACCGCGAAGAACTCGCGCCCGGTGCCGTTGGAGGGGACGCAGACGGTGCTGTTGTCCTGCTGCGCGCCGCAGACGTCGTAGGGCGTGCGGGTGGTGGTGGTGACGTGGTAGAGCTGCGCGGTGGGGAAGTCCTGGTCCGTCCAGCTCTCGCCGCCGTTGAAGGAGACGTTGGCGCCGCCGTCGTTGGCCTCGATCATCCGCTTGGGGTCGTCGCCGGCGATCCACAGGTCGTGGTTGTCGCCGTGCGGCACGCGGATGGGGCGGAAGGTCTTCCCGCCGTCGGTGGACTTCTGGAAGGAGACGTTCAGCACGTAGACGGTGGCGGTGTCGCGCGGGTCGGCGTAGATGCGCGAGTAGTAGAAGGCGCGCTGCCGCAGCTTGCGCTCGTCGTTGGTGCGCGTCCACGTCGCGCCTGCGTCGTCGGAGCGGAAGACGCCGCCCTCCGCCGCCTCCACGATCGCCCACACCCGCTCCGGGCGGCCGCCGCTGACGGCGACGCCGATCTTCCCCAGCGTCCCCGCGGGGAGCCCGGCGTTGCGCGTGATCTCGGTCCAGGTGGCGCCGCCGTCGGTGGAGCGGAAGAGGCCGCTCCCGGCGCCGCCGCTGGAGAGCGACCAGGGCGTGCGGGAGACCTCCCAGAGCGCGGCGAACAGCGTGTCCGGCCGGCCGGGGGCCATGACCAGGTCAACCGCGCCCGCCCGGTCGCTCCGGAAGAGCGTCTTCGTCCACGTGCGGCCGCCGTCGGTGCTGCGGAAGACGCCGCGCTCGGCGTTGGGCGCGTACGGGTGCCCCAGCGCGGCCGTCCAGACGCGGTCGCAGTCGGTGGGGTGCACGCGGATGCGGGCGATGGCCTGCGTGGCCGCGAGCCCCACGTGCGTCCACGTCTTCCCGCCGTCCGTGGTCTTCCAGACGCCGTCGCCCTGCATGATGTTGCCGCGCAGCTCGGTCTCGCCCATCCCCACGTAGACCACGTCGGGGTTGGCCTCGCACACGGCGACGGCGCCCACCGACGAACTGGTGAGCGCCCGGTCGGTCATCGCCTTCCAGGTGGTGCCGCCGTCGGTAGTCTTCCAGAGGCCGCCGCCGGTGGCGCCGAACCAGTACTCCAGCGGCCGCCGCTGGCTCCCCGCCGCCGCCTGCGACCGCCCGCCGCGGTTCGGCCCGATGTTGCGCCAGCGCAGCGCCGCCAGCGCCAGCGAGTCCGGGTTGGCGCGCGCGGGCGCCGCCGACGGTGTGGCGGGGCGCACCGCGGCGGAGTCGCGCTGCGCGGCCAGCGGCGCGGCGAGGGCGAGCGCGGCGACGAGCGGCAGGCTCGCGAGGGCGGCGGCCGCGGGGCGGCCGAAGCGGGGTCGAGCGGTGGGCACGATCCAACCTCCGGAGGAGCGGGAACGCGGGCGGGCGGCGGCGTCACGAGTGCGCCGCGCCGGATTGTATACAGGATGCGGGAGAGGATGCGCGGCGGGGGGCGCGGGCGCAAGCGGGGAGCGGTCCGCGAAGGCGGACTCCGAGTCAGATGACCGCGACGTGCTTGTACGGGCGCAGCGCCGGGCCGACCACGGCCGGATCGCCAAGCCAGTGGGTGACCAGGAGGTCCAGCTTCGTCTCGGCCCGGTCGAACAGGGCCCAGCACAGGCTGTTCTCCCAGCGCGAGCGAAATTGGATGCCGGCGAGGTCAGGGTGATTCTGCCAGACGCGGAGGGCGAGGTCCTGGCACTCGACGTAGTCGGGGCCGGTGACCTGGTGGGCGCTCAGGCCGAAGGCGGGAAGTCCCGCGCCTTCCAGTTGGAGCACCCGGATGGGCTCGGTGGGCGCGAAGCTCGCGGCGCTCCGGGCCTCGAGCTCGGCGCGGGGGATGAGGGGAACGCGGCGGCCGCGGACCAGCGTCTCGATGACCGCTACGCCGAGCGACTCGCCGAAGTAGCTGATGCCGTACTCGCCGGCGGGAGCATCGTACCGGTACGTCGGCGGTTTCCCTGGCCCGGGTCCGAACCACAGCGTGTCGCGGTTCCTGGCGTGAACCCTCCACAGAACGGCCGCGACCGGCACCTCCACTACGGGCGGGTCCGGCGGCAGATGGATCGGCATCAGGCCGCGGCGTGCACTCCGTAGCTCGCCAGGCGCGAGAGCACGTCGCGGAGGGCGGCTTCCTCGCCCAGCCTCTCCAGCAGCGTTCCGCCCTCCGCGCCATCGGCCTCGTCGACGAGGATCGCGAGCAGCGCCCACGGGTCGAGGTGCGCCCCCGCCGCGGCGACCTCCGCGACTCCCTTGCGCACGTGGCCGTCCTGCTGGAACTGCAGGGCCGGGAACCCGCGCTGCCCGCCGGGGAGCGGCACCGCGAGCAGCTTTCCGCGCTCCAACCGCTGCTTGACGCCGGGGACGCTGATCCGGAGCACCTCCGCTGCCTGCGACGACGAGAGCAGCCCACCTGCGAGCCGCGCGATCTGGTTCTTGGCCTCGGCGCCGCGCAGCAGCAGGTCCGTCCAATCGTCGTCCGCGGCCCTGCGGGTGGGCGTGGCGACCAGCAGCTCCGCGATCGTCTCGGCGGGCGACTGCGCCTCGACGAGCTTGAGGAGCTCCTCCTCGCTCATCTGGTCGAGCGAGCCAGCGAGCCATCGCTGGACCCGGTTGACGAGCGATGAACGCAGGTTGATGGCGTCGGTCATGGAGCCTCGGCTTTCACTTGTGTATATTTGCTCCTCGGAGCACATCTGCAATATCGGTTCCCCCACTCGTTTCCGCAATCGCCGAGAAACCCGTCAGAGGCCGTTTGAGGAACGTCAGTCCGCCGAGGCCTTCCACGTGTCATCCCGAGGCCCGGACACGATGAGTTTACGGCCGCATTGAAGTCCGCAGGGCCGAGGGATCTAGCCCGGGACGCGCGAGGCCTGGGCGCGGCAGCGTCGCGATTGCCGACTTGCAACGGGTGACACCGATTTCCGAAATCGATTGTGCAAAGGGACGTCATCCCGAAGGCGCCGCCGCTGACCGCGCCTCAGTCTCAGGACCATTGAGGGTGACGTTCTCAACGACGCTCCGCGGGTACGGCGGTGCGGTTGCAGGCGAAGCGGAGCCCGGCGACATTCAGAGACCGGCGCGACGAGCAGCCGCTGGCGAGCACCCGAAGTGGGGCGCACACTCCCATCCCGTTCATCCCACCGTCTTCTCCCCGCCCTTCGGCCGCCGATCCCATGCCACGTCCGCTCGTCCTCGCCGCCCTGCTCTGCGTGCCGGCCTCCGCGCTCGGGGCGCAGTCCCCCGCAGCCGACACCGCGCGCGCGGACACGGTGCGGCTGCCGGAGATCACGGCGGTGGCGACGCGCGCGCCCATGCGCATCCTCGACGTGCCGCTGGCGGTGACGGTGGTGCGGCGCGAGGGGTTCGAGGACGCGGCGGGGCTGCGCATCGACCAGGCGCTGCGGGGGGTGCCGGGGGTGCTGGCGCAGTCGCGGTCGGGGGGGATGGACGTGCGCATCACCATCCGCGGCTTCGGGGCGCGCGGGGCCGGGGACCGCTCCAACGCGGGGACCACGCGCGGCATCCGCATCCTCCAGGACGGGTTCCCCGAGACGGAGCCGGACGGGCGCACCGCGCTCGACCTGGTGGACCTCGCCGCCGTCGACGAGGTGGAGGTGGTGCGCTCCAGCTCGTCGGCGGTGTGGGGGAACGCGGCGGGCGGGGTGGTGAGCTTCTCCTCCATCCCCTCCTTCTCCCGTCCCTTCGCGGCGGTGGAGCGGCAGCAGGGCTCCTTCGGCCTCGCCGGCACCGTGGTGCGCGCGGGGCAGCCGCTGGGCGCGGGGCGGGCCTACGCGGTGGCGGCGCGGACGCGCTTCGACGGGTGGCGGGCGAACTCGGCGGGCGAGCGCACGCTGGTGAACGCCGGCGTGATCGCGCCCCTGGGGAGCCGCACCGTGCTGCGCGTGCACGCCGTCGCCGCCGACAACGCCTTCGACATCCCCGGCCCGCTCACCCGCGCCGCGCTGGACTCCGCGCCGCGGCTCGCCAACGCCACCTACCTGGCCCGGCGCGAGCGCCGCCACAACCGGCTGGGCCGCCTGGGCGCCGCGGTGGAGCACCAGGCGGCGGACGGGCTCTGGCTCGACGGGTCGCTGTTCGTGCAGCCCAAGGCGCTGCAGCGCTCCGAGCGCGGGACCTTCCGCGACTTCACCCGCCACCACCTGGGCGGGAGCGCGTCGCTGCGCTGGGAGCGGG
>DASYJZ010000773.1:0-12671 GCA_035995965.1 Longimicrobium sp.
CACCTGGCCGTCGGGGACGAACATCTCCTCGAAGGCCACGCCCACCGTCTCCGATGCGCGCTGGCCCATCTTGTCCTCCTTCTTCCCCACCACGTAGCCCTGCGTGTCCGTCGGCACGATGAACGCGCCGATGCCGCGCGAGCCGCGGCGGTTGGCCGGCTGGTCGGTGCGGACCATGGTGACCACCACGTCGCCGAAGCCGCCGTTGGTGACCCACGCCTTGGCGCCGTTCAGCACCCAGCCGCCCTCCACCCGGCGCGCCTGCGCCTGCATGGAGGCCGCGTCGCTCCCCGAGTCCGGCTCGCTGAGCGAGAAGGCGCCCAGCAGCTCGCCGCGCGCCATCGGCTTGAGCCAGCGCTCCTTCTGCGCGTCGCTGCCGTGCGCCAGGATCATCTGCGTGGGGAGCGAGTTGTGCACGCTCATCGCCACCGCCACGCTGGCGTCGCCGCGCGCGATCTCCTCCAGCGCGACCAGATAGGAGAGGAGGTCGAGCCCGAGCCCGTCCCACTCCTCGGGGATCAGCATCCCCAGGAAGCCCAGCTCGCCCAGCTTGTCGATCACCCCACGCGGGAGCTTCGACTCCCGGTCCCACGCCGCAGCGTTGGGGATGATCTCGTTCTCGGCGAACTCGCGGGCGAGGTCGCGGATCTGTTCCTGTTCCGGCGTCATATTGTTCAGTCTGTGGTCAAATTCCCCGCGCTGGTCGCGCCGCGGCTACTCGCGCGGCGCGCCGGCCTTCCGGAACGTCGCCAGGATCGATTCCTCCCCCTCGCCCTGCAGCTGCCGGCGCGCCGCGGCGAAGGGATACACCTCCTCGCCGCCGACGCGCACGGCCCACGCCCCCGTGGCGTCGCTCCACGCCGCGCCGTGCGCCGCGATCAGCGACTCGCCCAGGACGGCGCCCACCAGCGCGGTGTACTGGTCCAGCAGGTCGTCGCCCATAGGGCGCGCGTTCTCCACGAACTCGTGCACGAACGCCACCATCGCCTCGCCGTACTCCGTCGGCCCGCCGTTCGCGGCGACGACGGAGGCCAGCTTGTCCGCCGTCTCCCGCAGCGACTCCGGCGTGACGACAGGCTCCTCCGCCTCCTGCTGTTGCCCGCTGTCCCCTGTCCCCTGTCCCCGGTCCCCTTCGGCTCCCAGCGACCGGAACAACGCCAGGATCGACCCCTCGCCGTCCTTGAGCTGCTCCATCGCCTTGCGGAAGGGGTAGGCGCGGCGGCCGTCGGCCAGCTCCACGAGCCACTCGCCCTCCTCCTCCACCCAGGCGCCGCCGTGCACGGCGATCAGCGTCTCGCCCAGGTACGAGCCCACCAGCGCGGTCTGCACGCGCAGCTGGTCGTCGGATTCGACGGGGCGCACGGCGTCGGCGTACTGGTCGGCCCACTCCACGCCGCTCGCGTCGTACGCCAGCTCGCGGCCCGCGTCGCGAGAGAGGCGGACGAAAAGCTCGGCGGCTTGGCGGAGCTTGTCGCTCACGTCACGCCGCGTACGAATAGAATCCTTCGCCCGTCTTCCTTCCCAGCTTCCCCGACGCGACGTACTTCCGCAGCAGCGGGCAGGGCCGGTACTTGTCGTCGCCCAGGCCGCGGTGCAGCACCTCGAGGATCGCCAGGCAGGTGTCGAGGCCGATGAGGTCGGCGAGCGCCAGCGGGCCCATGGGGTGGTTCATCCCCAACTTCATCACCGTGTCGATGCTCTCCGCGGTCGCCACCCCCTCCATCAGGCAGAAGACGGCCTCGTTGATCATCGGCATGAGGATGCGGTTGGCGACGAAGCCGGGGTAGTCCTGCGCCTCGGCCACCGTCTTTCCCAGCCGCTCCGCGAGCGCCACGACCGCCCGCGTGGTCTCGTCGGAGGTCGCCAGCCCGCGGATGATCTCGACCAGCCTCATCACCGGCACGGGGTTCATGAAGTGCATCCCGATGACCTTGTCGGGGCGCTTCGTGCGCGCGGCGATCTCGGTGATGGAGATCGACGAGGTGTTGCTCGCCAGGATCGCGTGCGGCGGCGCGGCCGCGTCGATCTGCTCGAAGATGCGGAACTTGAGCTCCGTGCTCTCCGTCGCCGCCTCGATCACCAGGTCCGCGTCGGCCACCGCGGAGAGCTCCGTCTGCGTGGCGATGCGGGAAAGCGCGGCGTCGCGGTCCGCCTCCGCGAGCGTCCCCTTCTTGATCTGCCGCTCCAGGTTCCCGGCGATGGTCTTACGCGCCGCCTCGAGCGCGTCGGCGCGCACGTCGATCATGGTGACGTCGAAGCCGTTCTGCGCGAAGACGTGGACGATGCCGTTCCCCATCGTCCCCGCGCCGACCACCGCCACCTTCCGGATCTCCGCCATCCCTCTAATCCCTCAGGCTTGGTTCAGTTCAGTGCGATCGACAGCACGAAGTAGAGGGCGATCAGGCTCGCGCCGAACGCCAGCGTCCATACTCCCGCGTTCAGCCACCCGCCGTGGCGCGGCACGCCGCCAGCCTTCTGGTGCCAGTCCACGGCTTCGGTCACGCCGCGCGCGAAGTAGACGTCGCGGATGCCCAGGTAGCGGCTGCCCAGCGCGCCGCTCAGGCCGAACATCAGCGCCATGACCCCGGCGCAGAACACCGCCAGCATCCAGATGCGCGGCCGGTCGACCGCGGGGTCCAGCCCCAGCGCGCGGAAGGGGAAGAGCAGCGGCACCAGCAGCGCGAACGCGGCCGCCGCGCCCACGGCGCTCCCCCAGAAGCGCAGTCTGTGCTTCATGCGTCCCCTCCCAGGCGGTCGTCCACCAGCGGCCGCAGGGCCCGCATCCTCGCCGACTCGCGGACCCAGCGCACCCGCAGCAGGAGCAGCGTAAGCAGGATGATGGCCACCGTCGCCGCCACGCCGCCCTCGGGCCCGAAGTCGCCACCGGTGAACCAGCGCGGGCCGATGGAGATCTCGTCGTACAGCGGCACGTCGCGCCGCAGCCCGCTCACCGGGAACTCGAGCACCGCCGACATCGCCCAGTTCCACCCCAGGTGCAGCGCCGTGGCGAACCAGAGCGAGCGGGTGCGGAGGTACGCCCACCCCAGCATCACCCCGGCGGCGAAGATGTTCGCCAGCGCCACCGCGTCCACGCTGGGGTTGCGGATGTGCGCCAGCGCGAACGCGGCCGACGACAGCAGCACCGCCGGCCAGGCGCCGATCCCCTGCACCAGCGCCTGGAAGGCGTAGCCGCGGAACAGCGCCTCTTCGGCCGCCGCGGCGACGGCGAAGAAGGCGAATGCCACCGCCAGCGCGGCGACATATTCGGTCACCGTGCCCCCCTCGGCAACCCATCGCGCGCTTCCCGCCACCGCAAGCACGCCCGCCGCGAGCACGATCGCGCCGATGCCCAGGAGCAGGCCGACGGCGGCGTCACGCGGGGCGGCGGGGTCGGCCGCGTACCCCAGCGCGCCCAGCGGCCGGCGGTCGACGAGGGCCAGCAGGAGCCATCCCGCGAGCAGCGCCGCCGCGAGCTCGACGCTCACCTGCGCCCCGAAGCTGGGCCGCACCCCCGCCGCCGCCACGGCCGAGCCGAGGAGCACCAGGAGGCACACGAAGGCGCCCATCCACATCGCCATCCGCCACCCCGTCCGCACCCCGAACGGGCCGAAGAACACCGCGTGGAGCGGCGACGGCTGCGGATCCGATGTGGCCATCGTGCGACCGTCCCCGTTGGTCTCTCACAGCGGACACGGAGGACGCGGGGGATGGCGCACGCGCCCCTCCGTGTCCTCCGTGACCCCTGTGAGAGATTGCTGTTTCAGTTCGTCAGACGCGCTCGACCGAGAGCGCGACGGCGTCGCCGCCGCCCAGGCAGAGGGTGGCGAGGCCGGTCTCCTTGTCGCGGTCCTTGAGCGCGTGCAGGAGCGTGGTGAGCACCCGCGCGCCCGAGGCGCCGATCGGGTGGCCCAGTGCCACCGCGCCGCCGTTCACGTTCACGCGGTCCCAGTCCCAGCCGAGCCCGGAGCCGTCCGCCAGCGCCTGCACCGCGAAGGCCTCGTTGGCCTCGATCAGGTCGTAGTCGCCGATCCGCGTGCCGCTCTTCTTCATCAGCTTCTTCACCGCCTCGATCGGGGCGAAGAAGAGCTCCTGCGGAGACACGGCGCCGGTGGAGTAGGCGGTGACGCGCGCCAGGATGGTGAGCCCGTTCGCCCGGGCGTACTCCTCGCTCACCACGACGAGGGCGGAGGCGCCGTCGTTCATCGAGCTCGCATTGCCGGCGGTGACCACGGGGTCGGTGACGTCGGCCGGCGCGTCCTGGGTGAACGCGGGCTTCAGCTTGCCGAGGGTCTCCATGCTGCTGTCGGCGCGCGGGCCCTCGTCGGCGTCGACGATCGTGGGGCCCTTGCGGCCGGGGACCTCGACGGGGACGATTTCGTCCTTGAACTTGCCGGCCTCCATCGCCGCCGCCGCCTTGCGGTGCGAGGCCACGGAGAACTCGTCGGCCATCTGCCGGGTGATCCCCGCCTTCTTCGCCGTGTACTCGGCGTGCCCGCCCATGTGCACGTCGCAGAACGAGCACCAGAGCCCGTCACGGATCAGCCCGTCCACCAGCGTCTGGTCGCCGAACTTGACGCCGTTGCGGTAGCCGTAGACGTAGAAGGGCGCGTTGGACATGCTCTCCTGCCCGCCGGCGACCACCACCTGGTTGTCGCCCGCGCGGATGGACTGCGCCGCCAGCATCACCGCCTTGAGCCCCGAGCCGCACACCTTGTTGATGGTGAGCGCGGAGACCGAGGGTGGCAGCCCCGACTTGATGGCGGCCTGGCGGGCGGGCGCCTGCCCCACCCCGCCCTGCACCACGTTCCCCATGATCACCTCGGCCACGTCCTCGGCCGATACACCGGCGCGCGCCACTGCCTCGCGGATCGCGATGGCCCCGAGGTCCGGCGCCGAGAGCGACGACAGCCCGCCCAGGTAGCGGCCGATGGGCGTGCGGACCGCGCTGACGATCACCGCCGTGGTCTTCGGGTCGCGTGCGATATCGATCATTCCAGCTCCCTGAGTGAGTCGTGGGTCGTCGATCGACTGCGCTGAACTGTATTGCCACCCGCCGCCAAACCCGCATGCCCCAGCCGCCCGGCGGATAAATCCGCGGCAACAACGGCCCGAAGTCCGCCTGCGCGGACTCGCTCCCTCGGTGGTTTCTCCAACCCCGTCCGTAGCTCGATCCGCGGCAGCCACGGGAACCGGCCTGGTGCAGCGCCAGCCGCGGACGGAAGTCCGCGAAGGCGGACTTTGGGCAGTTGTTGCCGCGGTTTCAACCGCCCGACCCCGCCTCCTCCACCCGCGTGCCCTTCCCATCCGCCACGGCGTACCCCCACGGCGTGAACGGATCGTGGGTGCTGACCAGCAGCCAGCGCTCGTCCACGGCACGCCTCAGCAGCGCGCGCTTGCTCTCCAGCGTGACCAGGGGCTCCACGTCGTAGCCCATGATCCAGGGGAGCGGCAGGTGCGCCATGGTCGGCACCACGTCCGCCAGGAAGCATGCCGTCTCGCCGCCGGAGGCGACCAGCACCGACTGGTGGTGCGGGCAGTGGCCGGGCGTCCGGTACACCGACACGCCGGGAACGATCTCTCCGTCCCCTTCCACCAGCTCCATCAACCCCGCTTCCATCACCGGCTCGTAGTTGTGCGGCAGGTAGCTGGCGCTGGTGCGCTCGTTCGCCCGGTGCGCCCACTCCCACTCGCCGCGCTGCACGTGGTAGCGCGCGTTGGGGAAAGAGACGCGCACCTGGCCCTCGGCGTCGCGGAAGGTGTTCCCCCCCGCGTGGTCGAAGTGCAGGTGCGTGTCGATCACCACCGAGACGTCCGCCGGCGAGAACCCCGCCGCGGCCACCGCCTCCTGCAGCCGGTCCGGCCAGCGCGCGTCCGACGGCGCGTTGTCCACGCCGTAGATGTCGAGGAACTTCTCGTTCTCCTTGTTCCCCAGCCCGGTCTCCACCAGCACCAGCGCGTCCGGCGTCTCCACCAGCAGGCAGCGCAGCGCCAGGGGGATGCGGTTGCGCGCATCCGCCGGGATGCGGCGCTCCCAGAGCGGCTTGGGGACCACGCCGAACATCGCGCCGCCGTCCAGCCGCTGCAGCCCCGCCTCCAGCGCGTGGATGCGGAAGCCGCCCAGCGTCCGCGTGCGCACCAGCGTCGTCGTGGCCAGCGCCGGCTCCGTCACGCCGACTCCATCGACGTGGGCGTCGCGGTGCGCTTCTTCTTCCGCCGGGCGCGGCGCTTGAGCACGAGCTCCAGCGCCTCCCAGTCCTCCGCGCCGCGGTCCTCCAGGATGTCGATCAGCCGGATCAGCACCTTGGCCGTGGCCACGGCGTCGTCCAGCGCGCGGTGGCGGTTCTCGATCTCCACGCCGAAGTAGTACGCCAGCGCGTCCAGCTTTCGCGACGGCAGTTCGGGGAGGAGCTTGCGCGCCAGCCGCACGGTGCAGAGCTGCCGCCCCACCGGCGACATCCCCGTGGCCTGCAGCATCTCCTGCGAGAGGAAGCGCCAGTCGAACGCCGCGTTGTGGGCCACGAACACGCGTCCGTCGATGGTTTCCGAAACGCGCGCCGCCACCTCGTGGAAGTGCGGGGCGGCGGCGACCATCGCCTCGGTGATCCCGGTGAGCGAGGTGATGAAGCGGGGGATGGCGCGCGCCGGGTTCACCAGCGTGGCGTAGGTTTCGGTGATCCGCCCGCCGCTGACGCAGACGGCGGCCACCTCCGTCACTCGATGGCCCCGCAGCGGCGAGCCGCCGGTGGTCTCCAGGTCCACCACCACCCACTCCTCGTCGCGCAGTGAGCGCAGCGGCAGCGAGAGCTGCTCCGGCTTGGCCAGCGGCGGCGAGGAGGGCGCCGCGAGCGACCACACTCCCTCGCCGGTGACGGCGAAGCGCGGGTCGGTGCCGAGCAGCGCGAACACCGCGGCCGCCGCGGCGCCGTTCGCCTGGCGGATGCCCAGGACGCGCGAGGCGACCTCGGGGGTCGACGCGGGGGCGGCGGAGAGGAGGTCGAAGGCGGTGCGCACCAGCACCCCGTCGCGCTCGAAGCGGACCCCGTCCAGGGCCAGGGCGCGCGCGCTCACCAGATGTCGTCGCGGCAGACGGGCAGGGTCATGCAGCGGCCGCCGCCGCCGCCGCGCACCAGCTCGGCCCCTTCGAAGGCGATCACCGCCCGGTCGCCGTCCGCCAGCTCCACCTCGCCGGTGAGGAACTCGATGGCGTCGATCACCCGGTAGCCGCCCTCGCGCTCCATCTCGCGCATGGTGCCCTCGTTGCGGGTGTAGCCCAGGACCACGCCGGGGCGCACCGCCACGAAGTTGCACCCGCTCGACCACTGCTCGCGCTCCTGCCGGGTGGGGTGCGTGCCGCCGCACCAGATCGGCTCCAGCGGCAGGTCCACCTTCTTCAGCCCGGAGAACACGTCGTCGTACGCCTTCACCCCCTTGGCGTCGGGCTTGTAGTACAGCACCGGCAGCCGCGCGGGGCCGAAGAAATACGGCGGGTACACCACGCACTGCTCGCGGTCCACCATGGTGAGGATCATGTCCAGGTGGATCGCCGGGCTCTCCGCCGGGAGGACGACGACCAGCACGTGCTCGATCCCCGCCTTGGTCCGCAGCCCGTCCACCAGCCCCTCGATGGCCGCCGGGCTGCTCCGCTCGCTGAGCCCCACCATGGCCAGGTCGGGGCGCAGGATCAGGACGTCGCCTCCCTCGATGGTGTAGTCGCTCCTGTGCTCCTCGGTGCCGTCGTAGATGAAGCCGGCGTTGCGCAGGGCGGGGTGGTAGACGAAGAGCGCCTTCATCAGCAGCTCCTCGGTCCACCGAACCGCGTAGCGCATGGCCCCGATGATCACCGCGTCGTTCAGCACCATGGCGGCGTCGCGGGTGAAGAAGAGGTTGGGGAGCGGCGGCAGCTCGTAGCTCACCTTGTGCAGGAGCTTGGAGATCGGCCCCATCGGCGCCTCGACGCCTTCCACGAAGCGGCGGATCAGCTCCTCGCCCTGCATCTCCGCCAGCTCCCCGACGAGCGGCTCGGACGAGGCCACCTCCATCACCCGGTTGACGAGGAAGCGGCGTACGTCGGGCTCGTCGACGATGTCGGCGAGCAGGTCGCGCACGTCGAGCACGTCGCAGAAGCGCGCGAGGATGGCCCGGAAGCGCTGGTGCTCGCGACGGGCCTGCTCCAGGTCGATGATGTCGTCGTAGAGGAACTGCTCGCGGTTGGACGGGGTGACGGCGAGCAGCTCGGCGCCCGGGGTGTGGCAGATCACCGTCCGGAGCGCACCGATCTCCGAGGTGACGCGTACGCGGGGCCTGGTCGGGCTGGAATCGGCTGACATATGGCTGGAAAATAGCCCCCGCGCGCAAGGCCGGCAACGACCGGGGACGCGCCGGAGATGAACGGACACGGAGTGGCTGGCGGCGGGCCGTCCGTGACCACAAATGGACGTAGTTGACATTTGCACGTGATGTCGGTAACGTGCCGCCCGCCGGCTCCTACGCCGTGCACATTACCTCCCCAACAGACCCCATGCCTGTGACCGCGAGTCTTCCCCCAAACGGGAGAGTCGAAGAGTTCGTATACGCGCACGCGCGCTATGCGGCGCTGCGGGAGACTGCGCTCAACCTCACGATCGAGCAGGCCCGCATCAAGGGCGTGGTCTCGGCGGAGAAGCGCCTTACCCCGATCACCGTCGATGCGCTGCGTGCGTACCGTGCCCAGTGGATCACACGTCACTGGTCCGAGCATGGTGGGTGGGATTGGGATGAGAAAGCACACAGGTATGCGAGGAAGCCGCGCTCTTTTCATGCGGCGCTTTGGTCGGGCTCCACGCTGTGTGGGCTGTGCATCGGATCGGTTTGCAAGAGCAAAGCGCATGTCGTTCTGCACTTCATGGAGAGCGCGCCTGATCCCCACCATCCGCTCCGCGGGTGCGTCACCGAGATCATGTTCAGCGCCGCCCGAAACTATGCACTCGCCCTGGGGGTACCGAAAATCTACCTCCGAGAACCGTTGCAGGGTGTTCGCGGCCGCTACCTTCGCTTCGGGTATTCACTTGCCTTCGAGTGCCGCGGCACGGTATATTTTCAGCTTGAACTCGCATAACGAGAGGTACTTATGGGCACTGCGCGAACTCGGGCGAACGCCACCACGCCCCCAAAAGCCGTCCCTCGCGGCGCGGAGCGCACGCGGGAACTCGCCAGGATCGCTGCGGATGCGCGGGCGCGAATTCTCGACGCGCCGAACCCGTTCGATTCTCTGACGCCGGAGCAGCGTGCCCATAACCGCGCCTCGCTTGAGCCGGAAATATTGGGCTCTGGTCCCCAGCGAGTACTCCGCTGAGCTGAGGATTGCACCGCCGTCCGGTCATAGACAAGAGCGCTCCAGCGAAGGCAGGAGCGCTCCTGTTTTCCCCCATCTGGTATCCCGCTCTGCGACTACGTCTTCCCGTTCACCAGCGCGAACGAGAGGCCTTCGAGCTCCAGCGTGACATCGACGTTGCGGAGGGTGACGCCGCGGGGGACGCGCAGCCGAGCGGGGGCGAAGTTGAGCACCGCCTTCACCCCGGCCGCCACCACGCGGTCCACCACCCCCTGCGCCGCGTCGGCGGGCACGGCGAGGATGGCGATGTCGACGTGCTGCTCGCGCAGGGTGCGGTCCATCTCCTCGTCGGGGAGCACGGTGAGGCCGCCCCAGCTCTGGCCGATCTTGGCGGGGTCGGCATCGTACACGGCGCGGATGTCGAAGCCGCGCGCCTCGAAGTCGCGGAAGCTGGAGAGCGCGGACCCCAGCCGGCCGGCGCCGATCACCGCCACGTTCCAGGGGCGGGTGAGCCCCAGGATCGAGCGGATCTCGCGCAGCAGCTCGCGCACCGAGTATCCCATCCCCCGCTTGCCGAACGACCCGAAGAGCGACAGGTCCTTGCGCACCTGCGCCGACGTGGTCCCCCCACGCCGCGCCAGCTCGCCGCTGGAGATGGTTTCCGCGCCGGTGGCCGCGGCCTCCTGCAGGAACCGCAGGTACAGCGAAAGCCGGCGCACCGCCGACTCCGAGATCTTCTTCATGCCACGCAACACGCTGCGACACGCGGGCCAAACGGCTCCCGCGACAAGGCTTGTGAAATCATTCACAAAATACGCGCGCAACGTCTGCTCGTCAACGACCGGCCCCGCAGCGCTCGCGTGACTACGCGGCAGCTTCCTTTGCGCGGACGACCGGATCGATCTGGTATTCGACGTCGGGAAAGCGTGCCGTGACCCGCAGCTCTCCGCCCATGGCCTCGACGACCTCGCGCAGGGTGCTGACAAGCAGATCCGCGCGCCGCTCCAGCTTCGACACGTTGGATTGGCGGATGCCGAGGCGGTCCGCCAACTGCTCCTGCGTCAGCTTCCGCGCCTTTCTGAGCTCGTTCAGCTCGATCACCGCAAGCATCGCCTCAGTCTTGCGACGCGCGTGCTCGATCACCTCCGGCGGCAGCGTCGCCTTCAGGTCAGCCCACTTCTTCGCCATTAGATCAGCCCTTCCTTTCTCAGCGTTTCGAGGTGATCGGCGTAGAGCCGGTCCGCAGCCGGAACGTGCACCTCGTACCATCGCTCATCACCGGTCTTGTCGCCACCGAGTAGCAGGATCGCCGTCCTGCGAGGGTCGAAGGCGTACAGGACGCGCAATGGCCGCTCTGCATGCTGCACTCGGAGCTCGCGCATGGTGCCGTACCGGGACGTCACCACCTTCGTCGTCTTGGGAAAGCCGAGACTGGGTCCATGTTCGACCAGCAGATCGACGGCCGCCCCGACCTCCCCCTGCGCACCAAGGTCGAGGTCGCGGAACCATCCTTCGAACTCATCCGTGTACTCCACGTCCCAAGCCATCCGAATCTAGCTCCTGTTCGTCAGTCTCTCAAGGGTATATCCTCGAAGTGTCGGTGCAGAGCAAGATAGTTCCGTTCAGGGAGAAAAGGTGTGCAGTGGACACCCGGAAACCGAACACAAAGCGACAGCAGGACGGGCGCGATTGCACCCGTCCGTTCATGTGTGTTCAGATGTTGATCCTGCCCGCCACTAACCCGTCGGGGGATGCTTCTCCCGATCGCGCAGCACGCGGGCGAGGTCGATGAACTTCTGGGGGGAGAAGGTCTCGGGGCGCTGCACCAGGTCCATCGCGGCCGCGCGGCCGACCGCGGCCACCTCGTCGACCGAGAGGTCGTAGGCGTCGCGGAGGATGCGCTGGAACTGCTTGCGGCGCTGCTGGAAGGCGGCGCGGGTGAGCTCGCGCAACGCCGTCTCGTCCTCGGGCGTGAGCCGCGGCGGGGCGTGGGGGACGATGCGCACCACGCTCGACATCACGTCGGGGACGGGGCGGAAGGCGTCGCGGCTCACGTTCATCACCCGGCTCACGTCCGCGACCGACTGCACCCCGACCGCCAGCGCGCCATAGGTCTTGCTCCCCGCAGGCTCCAGGATGCGGTCCGCCACCTCGCGCTGCACCATCAGCACGATGGCCGCCGGCCGCGGCCGGCGCTCCAGCAGCCCGAAGAGGATCGGGGTGGTGATGTTGTAGGGGATGTTGCCGATCACCTTGAGCCGCCCGGGATCGTCCGAGATCCGCTCCAGCGGCACGTCCAGCACGTCTTCGTTGATCACCTCGACCGAGGGGTCGCCGGCGAACTGCTCGCGCAGGCGCGCGGCCAGGCCGTTGTCGAGCTCCACCAGCACCAGCCGGCGCACCCGCCCGGCCAGGTGCCGGGTGAGCGCGCCCACGCCGGGGCCGATCTCCAGCACCTCGTCGTCCGGGCCGGGGTCGAGCGCGGCGACGATCTTCCGCTGGACGTTCGGGTCGATCAGGAAGTTCTGCCCCAGCGCGCGCTTGGCGCGGGGAAGGTCGTCGGGGTAGGGGAGCTGGCGGGGAGTCACCGTTCGCGGCCGCGGCTCTAGAAGCGCACGAGCAGCGCGGTGCGGTCGTCGGGGGGCACGCTGCCGGCCTCGCCCACGCGCGCGAACAGGCGGCGCACGATCTCGTCGGCGGGGCGGGCGCGCAGCCGCGCCACCTCTTCGACCAACGCCTTCTCGCCCTCCACCTCGCCGCGGTCCAGCGCGTCGGAGAGGCCGTCGGTGAAGAGGAAGAGGAGGTCGCGCTTCGCCTCCCACGGCGCGGTGGCCTCGCCGTAGGTGGAGCGGTCGACGATGCCGAAGGGGGGGTCGGTGACGGCCAGCCGCTGCGGCTCGCCCTCGGCGGGGACGCGCCAGGCGTGCGAGTGCCCGGCGTTGGCGTAGGCGATGGTCCCCTCGGCCGGGTCGATGACGCCGTAGAAGAGCGTCAGGTACATCTCTGTGGTCTCCAGCTCGTCGATCAGCGCCAGGTGCGTGCGGCGCAGCACCTCGGCGGGGGGATCGCCCTCGCTAGCGTGGATCGCCACGGCGCTCATGGTGAGCGCCATGATCAGCGCCGCGCCGAAGCCGTGGCTGCTCACGTCGCCGATCAGCACCCCCAGCCGGTTGCCGGGGAGGCGGAAGAGGTGGTAGAAGTCGCCGCCCACGGACTCGGCGGGGACGCATCGCGCCGCCACCTCGGCGTAGCCGGCGAACTGCTCCAGCGGCGGAAGGAGCTTCAGCTGGAGGTCGTGCGCCAGCTCCATCTCGCGCAGGATGCGCTCCTGCTTCAGCGAGTCGGCCACCAGGCGGTTGTT
>DASYJZ010000774.1:0-4260 GCA_035995965.1 Longimicrobium sp.
CTGCCGCGTGCCCCATGACCTCAGCCATCGCCGTACCGCGCTCGCACGCCATCGCCGACCTGCCGTGGACGGCGGTGGCCGCGCACCTGGCCGGCGACCGCCGGCTGATCGTGCCGGTGGGGAACTGCGACCAGCAGGGGCCGCACCTGCCGGTGGGCGCCGCCACCACCGTGGCCGAGCGGCTCGCCGACGACCTTTCGCGCGAGTTCGGCGTGCTGCGCGCGCCCACCCTGCACTACGGCGTGAACCCGCGCGCCGAGCGCGACTTCGCGGGGTCCGCGGGGGTGGGCGGCAAGACGCTGCACCGGGCGCTGAACGAGCTGGTGTCCGACTGGGCCTGCCAGGGCGTGCGCGAGTTCGTGTTCATCAGCGCCAGCACGCACGACCCGCACGTGGAGGCGGTGGCCACGGTGCGGGTGGAGGGGGCGCGGGTGCGCGTGGTGTCGGCGCTCTCGGTCGATCTCGCTCAATTCCTGGACGGGGAGAAGGGCCCCGAGCACGCGGGCGAGGCGCTCACCTCGCTGCTGCTGCACCTCAGGCCCGCGGTGGTGCGGATGGACCGCGCCCGCGACTTCGTGCTCGAGCCCGCGGCGGCGAACGCGTGCATGAACGCCCGCGAGCGCCGGCTCCCCGGCGAGAGCCCCGGCTCCGTGGGCCAGCCCACGCTCGCGAGCGCCGAGAAAGGCAGGAAGATGTACGAACATATCCTGCAGAAGATCCGCAACAAAGTCTTCATCGCCCCGCCCGCCGACGAGGACTCGGCGTGACGCGCCTGATCGCGCATGGCGAAGAAGACAGGATGATCGATATCGTAGATGGGGAAGCGTGGGCCGCGCTCCAGAGGCAGGCAGGGCAACGATCCGGAGGGGGAAGGATGAAACAGGAGACGAAGGACATCGCCGCCCTCATGCGGGATGGAGTCGCGGTGGACCGGGCGATGAAGAACGCGTTCCATGATGCCGTCCGCCTGTATCGGGCGCACCGCCTCCCGCTCGTCATGGCCGAGGACGGTAAACCGGTGCACGTCTCCCCGTTCGACATTCATCTCCCCGAGGACGACGACCCGGCGATGCCGCGAAGGGTGACGCACGGGACGGGCTGATCCGCCTCACCGTTACGTTCGAGACGACGAAGGCCCCGGGCGCGCGCCCGGGGACTTCGTCCTTCGGTGACATCACAACCGCATGGTCTCACGCGGAGCCGCGGAGAACGCAGAGGGGCCGCCGCGCCTCCTCTACGGCTCCGCGGGTCCGCGTGAGACCTTGTGTTCGTCGGAACGTGACCGGATGGTGACGGGACGGAGTGAGCGCCGTTGCGCAGGGCAGGTATCCTCGGTGACGTGCAGTGCGGCCCCGCCCTCCGCGGGTGCCGCGGGTCACCTCGACGAGGACCAACGACATGCCAGGACGACCGTGGAGGCACGCGCTCGCCGCGATCCTCTTCTCGCTCATCCTCCCGCCCGCCGCGGCAGCCCAGGGTAGCGGGCAGGTCGCCGGGCGGGTTCTCGATTCAACCAGCGGTCGCCCCCTCCCCGCCGCGCGGGTGGCCGTGCAGGGGACGCAGATCGCGGCGATGTCGGCCGTGGACGGGCGCTACGTGCTGCGCGGCGTGCCCGCCGGCGAGCACACCGTCACCGTGTCGCTGCTGAGCTACGCGACGAAGACCGTGACCGGCGTGCGCGTGGCCGTCGGCGGCGCCGCGGCGCTGGACCTGACGCTGGCGCCGCAGGGGATCGCCCTGGCCGGCGTCACCGCCACGGCCACCCGCGAGCGCGGCAGCGTGAGCCGCGCGCTCGACGAGCAGCGCACCGCCACCGGCATCGTGAACGCCACCACCCGCGAGCAGATCGCCCGGTCGCCCGACGGCGACGCCGCGAAGGCGGTGCAGCGGGTGAGCGGGGTGACCGTGCAGGACGGCAAGTACGTGTTCGTGCGCGGCCTGGGCGAGCGCTACACCACCGCCTCGCTGAACGGCGCGCGCCTCCCCAGCCCCGACCCGGAGAAGAAGGTCGTCCCCCTCGACCTCTTCCCGTCGAACCTGCTGGAGAGCATCACCACCTCCAAGACCTTCACCCCCGACCAGCCCGGCGACTTCAGCGGCGCCGCGGTGAACCTGAAGACGCGCGAGTTCCCCACGCGGCACACCCTGACGTTCAGCGCGTCCGGCGGCTCGGTGGCCGGCGCAGGGAGCTCGCCCCTCTTCCCCGGGGCGCGCTCGAACCTGTTCGCCACCCGCGCGTCGGCCCGCGCGCTCCCGCCGCTGGTGGCCAACGCCGGCACGCTCAACGGCCTCAACCCGGCCGACGGCAACCGGCTGATCTCCTCCTTCCGCAACCAGTGGTCGCCCCAGGCGGGGAGCATCCCCGCCAACTTCTCCGGCGCCCTCACCCTGGGCGGCGAAGACCGGCTGCTGGGGCAGCGCTTCGGCTACGTGGGCGCGTTCACCTACGCGCGGGGGCAGGAGGTGCGGATGGGCGAGCGCCGCGCCCTGAGCGTGTCCGACAACACCTTCCACGCCGCCGAGCGCAACGCCTTCGTGGGCCAGACCGCCACGGCCGGGGTGCTCTGGGGCGGCCTGCTGAACGTGACCACCTTCCTGGGCGCCGGCCACAAGCTGGAGCTCAACAACAGCTACAACCGCGCCGCCGACAGCGAGGCCCGCCGCGACCTGGGCACGCTCGACGACTACGCCGACGTGGACAGCGTCCGCCGCACGCGGCTGAGCTACGTGGAGCGCACGGTGCGCTCCAACCAGCTCCGCGGCACGCACCTGCTCTTCGGCACCCAGCTCGACTGGTCGCTCACCGACTCGCGGGTGACGCGCGACCAGCCGGACCAGAGCGACATCCTCTACGGGCGCGAGCCCAACATCGCCGGGGGCGGGCACTACCCCACGGGCTGGCTGGGCTTCATCCCCGACGCCACGCGCCGCAGCTTCGCCGCCCTGGTGGAGCACGCCGACGAGGCGCAGGCGAACCTGGCGGTGCCGCTCGGCTCCACGGCACACGAGGGGCGCGTGAAGCTCGGGGGATGGTACCGCCGCGCGCGCCGCGACGCCGACTCGCGCTACTACAACCTCTACGCGCGCCGGCCGCTTTCGCCGTCGGACCGCGCGCTCACCCCCGAGGAGATCTTCGACGGGCGCTTCTCGCAGGACACCTCCAGCGCGCTGGCCATCTCCGCCAGCACCACCGGCGGCTTCTACGCGGCGCTCGACCGGGTGGCCGCCGGGTACGCGATGGGCGAGTGGCTCTTCGCCGACCGCTTCAAGGTGGTCGGCGGGGCGCGGGTGGAGCGCTGGGACCTGGACCTGCTCGCCGAGCCGATCCAGGGCCAGGCGGAGCTGCTGAGCCGCCGCTCGACGGACGTGCTCCCCTCGCTGGCGCTCAACGTGGCACTGGGCGAGCAGCAGAACCTGCGCTTCTCGGCCTCGCGCACGCTGGCGCGCCCCGAGTACCGCGAGCTCGCGCCGGTGCCGGTCTCGCCCAACGAGCCCGGCGACCTGTCGGAGATCGGCAACGCGCACCTGCAGCGCACGCTCGTCCAGAACTTCGACGCGCGCTGGGAGCTGTACCCGTCCGCGGGCGAGGTGCTGTCGTTCGCCGTGTTCGCCAAGCGCTTCGCCCGCCCGATCGAGCGGATCGAGATCGCCGCGACCGGGGCCAACCTGGTCTCGTGGGCGAACGCGGCGAGCGCCACCAACTACGGGGTGGAGGTCGAGGCGCGGAAGAGCCTGGGCTTCCTGCGCGAGTCGCTCTCGCCGCTCACCGTGTTCACCAACGCCACGGTGATGCGCAGCCAGATCCGCCTGGGCGACGACTCGCTCTCGGCGGCGACGCGCGCCAACCGGCCGATGGTGGGCCAGGCGCCGTACGTGCTGAACGCGGGGCTCAGCTACGCGAGCGGCGAGCGCGGGGCCACCAGCGCCACGCTGCTCTACAACGTGGTGGGGCGCCGCATCTGGGCCGCGGCGCAGACCCCGCTGCTCGACGACGCCTACGAGCTGCCGCGCGGCGTGCTGGACTTCTCGCTCCGCGTTCCCGTGACGCGCGGCGTCTCGGGCAAGCTCGACGCCGGCAACCTGCTCGACGCGCCGGTCCGGGTGCGGCAGGGCACGGTGGACCGCCTGTACTACCGCACCGGGCGGACGGTGAGCGTGGGGATGAGCTGGAACCCATGATCCCCTGAACGAGAACTGCCGTTTCACGCAGAGACGCGGAGGAACTGAGAGAACTGCAGTTCTCGTTCAGGGGATCATGGG
>DASYJZ010000775.1:0-10009 GCA_035995965.1 Longimicrobium sp.
CGCCGGTTGGAGGTCGCGCAGGCGCCGGGGAATTCAACCTCTCCCGTACGGGAGAGGTGGCGAGCCTTGGCGAGCCGGAGAGGGCGCTGAGTCGCGGGCGACTCTGAACTCATTCGCAAACCGCTCTAGATCGAAGGCGCAGGGAGAGGGCGCCGCGGCAGAGGACATCCCACCCTCAGTCGACGGCGCGCTGGTACTGCACCGGCCAGCGGATCTCCGCGCCCAGCGCCTTGGCGGCGTGCAGCGGCCAGTACGGGTCGCGGAGCACCGCCCGCGCGAGCAGCACCAGGTCGGCGTAGCCGCCGCGGATGATCTGGTCCGCCTGCCCGGGCTCGGTGATCATCCCCACGGCGGCGGTCGCGATCCCCGCCCGCTCGCGGACCGTCGCCGCGAACGGGGTCTGGTAGCCCGGGCCCACCGTGATCTTCGCACCGGGCACCACGCCGCCCGACGAGCAGTCGACCAGGTCCACCGCCTGCCCCTTCAGCACGCGGCCGAGCTCGACCGACTGCTCCAGCTCCCATCCCCCCTCCATCCAGTCCGTCGCCGAGATGCGGACGAAGAGCGGAAGCTCGTCGGGCCACACCCCGCGCACCGCGTCCACCACCTCGCGGAGCAGCCGGATGCGGTTCTCGAACGAGCCGCCGTAGCGGTCCGTCCGCTGGTTGGCGAGCGGCGACAGGAACTCGTGGAGCAGGTACCCGTGCGCGGCGTGCAGCTCCACCACCCTGAAGCCCGCCTCGCGCGCCCGGCCGGCCGCGTCGGCGAAGGCGCGCACCACCCGGCGGATGCCGTCCTCGTCCAGCTCCTCCGGGACCGGCGAGCGCGACCCGAAGGGAATGGCGCTGGGCGCCCAGATCGGCCGCCATCCGCCTTCCTCCACCGACAGCGCGTGGCCGCCCTCCCACGGCGGCGCGGTCGACGCCTTGCGCCCGGCGTGCGCGAGCTGGGTGCCCGCCACCGCGCCGTTTCCCTCGATCACCCGCACGCAGCGCGCGAGCCCCTCCACGTGCGTGTCGCTCCAGATCCCCAGGTCCGCCGGCGAGATGCGCCCGTCGGCCGTGACCGCGTTGGCCTCGGTGATCACGATCGCCGCGCCGCCCACCGCGCGGCTGCCCAGGTGCTGGACGTGCCAGTCGTTGGCGAAGCCGTCCACGCTGGAATACTGGCACATCGGGCTCACCCCGACACGGTTGCGCAGGGTGACGGAGCGCAGGGTCAGGGGCGAGAACAGGCTCGTGTCGCTCAAGGGCGGGCTCCTCTGGGTGAGGTCGACGGGGACGACGATCGGGCAGCGCAACGGGCGAGCCAGCGCAGGCACAGCGCGGGTTCACCCGGAAGATTCATTCGCTAGAAGGGCGGCCGTCGCCGACTCCGTCGTCTGGCTGCGCGACGGGACCACGCAGGCGATGGGAACCGCGGCACAGGCGGCGGAGGACTGGCGCTTCCGGCGAGACTACCTGGGACGCGGATGACTGGTGTGTCCACCCGAATCGCTGCATTTTAGACGATGCCCCGGGTTCGTGCCTCTTCCGCAATTGGGAGCGCTATGCCGCCGCTGGCTGAACGCGTGTACACGCCGAAGGAATATCTCGCCCTCGAACGTGCGGCCGATCATAAGAGCGAGCTCGTGAACGGCCACATCTACGCGATGTCCGGCGCGAGCTTCCGGCATAACCTGATCGTCGCCAACATCGTCATCGATGTGGGCGGGCGCCTGCGCGGCGGGCGCTGCAGCGTCGTATCGAACGATCAGCGGGTGAAGGTGAGCCGGACCGGGATGTACACGTACCCCGACGTGGTGGCGCTCTGCGAACCTCCCGAGCTCGAGGACGCGCAGGGAGACACGCTCCTGAATCCCGGTCTGATCATCGAGGTGCTCTCGGATTCGACCGAGAAGTACGACCGGGGCGAGAAGTTTGCCCATTACCGGAGGATCGAGTCGCTGCGCGAGTACATCCTGGTCGCGCAGGACAAGATCCGCATCGAGCAGTACGTGCGTCACGGCAACCACTGGATGCTGAGCGAGATCAGCGATCCGGGGGACGTGCTGCGCATCCAGACGCTCGGCTGCGAGATCGCGCTGCGCGACATCTACGACCGGGTGGATCTCGCATCCCCGGCCGCGGACGGGCCCATCTGAAGAGGCGGCCGACCCCCCGGATCCCGTCCCCCCGCGCCCCCGAACCCGTTCCCAATCCATTGCGGTGTCGATAGATTCACGGCGTAATCACGCGACCCGGAAGGACGCCTTGGACACGACACGCACCGCCCTCATCGAAGGGCTGATCGCACGATATCCGCACATCCCCCGCGAGGCGGTCCTGAAGGAGGACCTGCTGCGCACGGGGATGGCGTTCGACGACTCCGCGCTGACCGACAACCTGGAGGGCGAGGTCAAGCCGAAGTCGTACTTCATCTTCTCCTTCGACCAGAAGCCGCTGAAGGAGCTGGGCGAGGCCGCGCGCCGCCGCCCGCCCGAGGAGCTGGCGCTCACCGGCGGGCCGTACGAGTTGCGCCGCACCATCGTCTCGGTGCGCACCAACCCCGGCTCGCCCTACCGCGTGGTGCGCGACGACGCCGGCGGGCTGCGGCTCACCATGGACGGCCGCGTGATCGCCGACGTGGGGCTGCCGCCGATGCCCGAGTACTACCGGCACGCGCTGGCCAACGGCAAGACGGTGATGGAGACGGCGCCCACCATCCAGTGGGGGTACCTCATCTACCTCACCGTGCTGCGGCTCTGCCAGTACTTCGGTGCCAAGGAGGAGTGCCAGTACTGCGACATCAACCACAACTGGCGCCAGCACAAGCAGGAGGGCCGCCCCTACACCGGCGTGAAGGCGGTCGACGACGTGCTCGAGGCGCTCGCCATCATCGACCGCTACGACACGGCGAAGGTGTCGAAGGCGTACACGCTCACCGGCGGCTCGGTGACCAGCAAGGTCGACGGGCTGGCGGAGGCGGACTTCTACGGGCGCTACGCGCAGGCCATCGAGGAGCGCTTCCCCAACCGCTGGATCGGCAAGGTGGTGGCGCAGGCGCTGCCGCGGGAGGACGTGCAGCGCTACCACGACTACGGCATCCGCATCTACCACCCCAACTACGAGGTGTGGGACAAGCGGCTGTTCGAGATCATCTGCCCGGGCAAGGAGCGCTACGTGGGCCGCGAGGAGTGGCACCGGCGCATCTTCGACGCGGCGGAGGTGTTCGGCGCGCGCTACGTGATCCCCAACTTCGTGGCGGGCGTGGAGATGGCGAAGCCGTTCGGGTTCGCCACGGTGGACGAGGCGATCGCCAGCACGGCCGAGGGGCTGGACTACTTCATGAGCCGCGGAGTGACGCCGCGCTTCACCACCTGGTGCCCCGAGCCCGCCACGCCGCTGGGCCGCGACAACCCCGAGGGCGCGCCGCTGGAGTACCACATCCGCCTGCTCGAGGTCTACCGCGAGACGCTGGAGAAGCACGGCCTCAAGCCGCCCCCGGGCTACGGCGTGGCTGGCCCCGGCAACGCCGTCTTCTCCGTCAGCTCCTTCATGGACACGCTGCGCCCCGAGGAAGTCACCGTCGAGGAAGCCGTCGGCGCCGCGGCTGCCTGAGTAGGAGGTGGGTGAACGGCGCAACTGCAAGTTTGTTGATGGGACGTCTCCAGCACTTCTGATGAACGAGACCTTTGACTGGCATGGATGGCAGCTTCGGACCGACTCGCTCTATTTTGAAGCGGGTGGCGATGAAGTGCTATTGAGTCCGACAGATCTCCTGTTGGCAATTGACGAGACTGGGATTGAGGATCTCTCGGACCCGAAGTATCCGCTCTTCGGTCTTGGCGGATGCGGGGTCCTCGCTGGGCAGTATCTGGATCTGATCGAGCGACCTTGGACGCGGCTGAAGGAGAAACACTTTGGGAGCATGTTCGTACCTCTGCATGCCGCAGAACTACTTGGAGCTACGCCCCAGCAACTCGCTGCTCTAGGCGAGTTCTTCCGGCGGAACCAATTCTTCCGCCTTGCGGCGTTGACGACAGACAAGACGGAAATGCACCCGTCGATTCATCCTTACCCATCTGTGGCCATGGTTCTCATGCGACAGTTGGCCGAAATCTCGGAAATCGTTCCTTTCCGGCGTGTTGCAGTCGTTCTGGAGTCTTCTCAACGCACAGACGGTCTGGCATGGAATACATTCAAGGATTTCCAGATGTGGCGCACTGACGGGAGCGCTCGAGAAGAGGTTGATGTTATCTTCCTGCGCGGATCAAAGCGCCTCCGGTATTCCGCACTAGAAGTCGCTGATTTCGTGATGCATGCGGCTGGAACGGCCGTGCGGGAGGAAAGACTCGGAAAGCGGATGCTCGACAGAAAGGATTTTGCCGCTGTGTTCGGCAGTGTCCCTGAGCATCTTGTTCATTTCCTGTGCTTGAGATCTTTCGGGTTTTGCTCTCGAACGTCTTAGGGTCCGCCGGAGAACTCGAGTTGCCGCAGAACCGCGGCCCAAGCAGGCTATCGAGTCAAGCAAACACGCGGTCTTGGCCGATAAGGATCAGAGCACGCCGTCGTGGGGCCGCAACAAGTTCACAGGGCGCTGTCGCCGCGAGACGCTGGAGAAGCACGGCCTCAAGCCGCCCATGGGCTACAGCGTGGCCGACCCCGGCAACGCGGTCTTCTCCGTCAGCAGCTTCATGGACACGCTGCGACCCGAGGAAGTCACCGTCGAGGAGGCCGTCGGCGCCGCGGCGGCATAACGGATTTCGGTCGATGGAACGCGGCCCCGCTCCAGCGCTGGAGCGGGGCCGCCGTCGTTCGTCCGACGGTTTGATGCTGGGGAAGATGCGAGTGAACTCGCCGCTACAACGGCACGCAGTCCGCCTCCGCGGACACCAACGCACGACACCTGGCTACGATCACGCTTCCTACGATGTCGTCCATAGAACCACCGGCTAGCCAGGGCAGCCTTATCGCGATCCCTCCTTGCCGACGCAACAGAATCCGTCGTAATCTACACCTACCCGCCCATCCGTCGTGCCGGCCGCTGCCGCCGCGGCCAGGGCAAAACCGGGAATGGAGACTACGATGAGGAAGCTCTCGCTGAAGCTGGACGAGTTGGCGGTGGACTCGTTCGACACCGGTGCCATGGGCGGCACGCGCGGCACGGTGGCGGGAAACTGGGGCTCGTATCCCACCACGATGAACGTCAACGAGATGTGCAGCGCGGGGTGTACCGACTACTGCGAGACCAACGACGGCATGGGCGGCGGATCCACCTGCGACACGCGGTGCTACACCCGGAACTATCCCGGCTGCCTCTCGGCCGAGGGGATCAGCTGCGTCCCCGCGCAGTGCTAGCCGTGGGCTGACGATGGTCGAGGGGGACGAGAGTCGTGACCGGGCTCCCGTCCCCCCGCTCGTTCTAGGCTCGCCGCGATCCATTCGCGCACGTGGAGCGGCGCGATCACCCGCGCGGCGGCAACATCTGCGTGAGCACGGCGGCGAAGTGGCAGGCGCTGCCGCCGATCACGAACAGGTGCCAGATGGCGTGCGCGTACGGGATGCGCCGGCTGTGGTAGAAGACGGTGCCCACGGTGTAGGTGACGCCGCCCGCCACCATCCACACGAGCGTCGCCGCCGGTAGCCGCTGCACCATCGGCACGATCGCGACGACGGCCAGCCAGCCCATGCCGATGTATGTCGCCGTCGACAGCCGCGGAAAGCGGTCGATGAAGAAGAGCTTGAACACCGTCCCCGCCGCCGCGAGCGTCCACGCCACCGCGAACAGGCTCCATCCCCACCCGCCGCGCAGCCCCACCAACGCGAACGGCGTGTACGACCCGGCGATCAGCAGGTAGATGGCGCAGTGGTCCAGCACCTTCAGCCGCGCCTTCACCTCGGGCGTGCGCGCGGCGTGGTAGAAGGTGGAGGCGGCGTAGAGCAGCACCAGCGTCGCGCCGAAGACGGCGCTGCTCGCCACCTTCCAGCCATCGCCCTGCAGCGCCGCGACCGTCAGCAGCACGGCGGCGCCCACCAGGCTGGCGACGGCGCCCGCGCCGTGGGTGAGGACGTTCGCGGTCTCCTCGCGGCTGTCGGGAAGGCGCATCAGCATCGGTCTCGGGTCTCCAGGGACGCGCGCCGGCGGCGGCCGGCACACGCGAACAGTAACGCTTGAGCGGGGCTCATCAACCGCACCCCGCGAATGCCGGCTTCGCCGCTCAGCTCGCCGTCACCAGGTCGGCGAACTCAGGGTGGCGGTCCAGCCACGCCCGCGCGAACGAGCAGAACGGCACCAGCCCCACCTTCCGCTCGCGCGCATACTCCGCCGCGGCGCGCACCAGCGCCGAGCCGACGCCGTGGCCCTCCAGCTCGTCGGCCACCCCGGTGTGCAGCAGGTACAGCTTCCCGTCGCTCTCGGAATAGGTGAGCACCCCGCGGTGCCCGTCCACCGTGGCCTCGAACTGCTGCGCCGCCTCGTTGTTCACCACCCGCACGTCCGCACGCTCCTCCGCCATACTCGTCCGCCCCTGGTTTCATCGTCTCCCGTGCCGGGACCGTTCCCGCGTCGCATCTCCCTTCCCCTCGGCAAGTCGCCGGCCGCTGGGGCACGGCGGGGTCCGTCGCCTTGCCCCGGAGACGGCGCGGCGGCTAGAATCCGTCATCCTCTTCAGCTCCGTCCATCCCCGCCGCCGCTCTGGACCGCCCTCGCCGCGACTCGTCGCGGGTCGCTGCTCGTCCGCGGCGCGCTGAACGTGACTCCGTCTCCATCGGACGCACCATGCACGCGAACCCGATCCACCGCGTTCCCCGCTTCGTCGCGCGCACCGCCGTCGCCGTCGCGCTCGCCGCGTCCGCCGGGTGCGCGTCCGCCAACAAGCGTTACGAGCAGGGGGTGCAGCTCGAGCAGCAGGGCCGCGCCGCCGACGCCGCGCAGCGCTACATCGACGCGCTCAAGAAGGACCGCACCCTGGCCGACGCGCGCACGCGCCTGCTGGACGCCGGCCAGCGCGCCATCGCCGACTACCTGCGCGACGCCGACGCCGCCGAATCGTCCGGCCGCTACGGCGACGCGGCCGAGTCGCTGCGGCGGCTCGACGCGCTGCGCGGCGACGCGGGCGCGGTGGGCGTCTCGCTCCCCGTCCCGGGCGGCTACGAGCAGCGCCGCGCCACGACCTTCGAGCGCGCGGTGGACCAGGCGCTGGCGGAGGCGGAGGGCGCGCTGCAGCGCCGCGACTACCCCGGCGCCGTGCGCATGCTCGACCGCGTCGCCGAGCGCTGGCACGCCACGCCCGAGCAGCGCGCGCGGCTGGACCGCTCGCGCCAGGACGCGCAGCTCGCCTGGGCCGAGGGGGAGATGAGCGCCGGGCGGTACCGCTCGGCCTTCGACCACGCGCGGCAGGCCGGCGGCGGGATGGCCGCGGGGCGCTCGGCCGAGCTGCAGGAAGAGGCGCTGCGCCGCGGCACCGTGCAGGTGGCCGTCTTCCCGGTGGGCGCGCCGAGCCGCATGGACGACCGGGTGCGCGCCAGCGTGCTCCCCGAGCTGAACGACGCGCTGGCGCTGGGACCCTGGGCCCGTTCGCCGCAGTGGATCGACGTGCTGAACCCCGTCGCCGCGTCGCGCCTGGCGCGGCAGCGCGGCTGGTGGGGGCGCGACATCCAGCCGTACGAGGCCGTCTCGATGGGCCGCCAGCTCGGCGCGCGCATGGCGGTGACCCTGACGCTGGACAGCATCCGCCGCACCGAGGCGGGGGTCGAGTCCGTGCGCCGCACCGTGAGGACGCGCGCGGGCGCCGACACCGCCTACACCGTCCGCGAGGGGCGGCTGGAGACCTGGGCCCGCGTCGCCTGGCAGCTGGTGGACGTGGACGGCTACCGCGGCGCCGGCGAGGCGGGCTCCGTCTCGGCCCGCTCGTCCACGCGCTTCCGCCACGCGACCTATGCCGGCGACTGGCGCGACCTGGAGCTGCCGCAGGCCGAGCGCGCACTCTTCCAGCGGCAGGACGAGGGATACAACCGCGAGACCGTGCGCGAGCTCGCCAACGGCCTCACCGATTCGCTCGGCCGCGCGGTGTTCGACGCGCTCCTGCGCCGGATCGACTGACCCCCGCCGACCAGACTCTTCCGACCCCATGACCCTGCAAGCTCTCTCGCGGCGGCTGGCCGCGCTCTCCCTCGCCGCACTCCCGGCGCTCGCCACACCCTCCCCGGCCCGCGCACAGGCCGGCGGGGCGGAAGCGGCCACCGCGGCGGCGCTGGAGCGGCTGCGCGCCTCGCCGCCGCGGCTCTACGCCTTCCTGCGCGAGATGCCCAAGGGCGGCGACCTGCACATGCACCTCTCCGGCGCCGTCTACGCCGAGAGCTTCCTGCGCTGGGCGGCCGAGGACTCGCTCTGCGTGAGCCGGCGCGCGCTCGCCATCGTCTGGACGACGCCCTGCGCCGGCGGCGACACCATCCCCGCCGCCGCGGCCCAGCGCGACGGCACGCTGTACGGGGAGCTCATCGACGCCTGGTCGATGCGCAACTGGGACCACGCACGCAACAGCGGCCACGACCAGTTCTTCGCCACCTTCGCGAAGTTCGGCGCCACCGACCGGCGCACGGGAGACGAGCTGGCCGAGGCGATGTCGCGCGCCGCCGCGGGGCGGGTGAGCTACCAGGAGCTGATGGTGACGCTCGACGGGCGCGTCGCCACCTCGCTGGGCTCCCAGGTGCTGGGCGATTCGGCCTTCACGCCCGGCCGGGAGCCGGACTTCGCGGCGGCCCGGCAGGCACTGCTGCAGGCGGGGATCGCCAACGCCGTCGCCGCGGGGCGGCAGAACGCCACGCGGATCGAGGCGCGGCGCGACACCGTGCTGCGCTGCGGCACGCCGCAGGCCGATCCGGGGTGCGGCGTCACGGTGCGCTGGCTCTACCAGGTGCTGCGCGGGCTGGCGCCGCAGCAAGTGTTCGCGCAGATCCTCACCGGCTTCGAGCTGGCGAAGGCGGACCCGCGGGTGGTGGGCTTCAACCTGGTAATGCCGGAAGACGGGCTCGTCTCCATGCGCGACTTCACGCTGCAGATGCGCATGATCGACTACCTGCACCCGTTCTACCCGCAGGTGAAGATCTCCCTGCACGCGGGCGAGCTGGCGCCCGGGCTGGTGCCGCCCGAAGGGATGCGCTTCCACGTGCGCCAGTCGGTGGAGCTGGGTCACGCCAGCCGCATCGGCCACGGGGTCGACGTGCTGTACGAGGACCGGCCGGAGGAGCTGCTGCGGGAGATGGCGCGGCGCGGCGTGCTGGTGGAGATCGCGCTCACCAGCAACGACGCCATCCTCGAGGTGCGCGGGAAGGACCATCCGCTCTCCGCGTATCGCGCCTACGGCGTGCCCGTGGCGCTGGCGACGGACGACGAGGGGGTGGCGCGCTCGGAGATGACGCGCGAGTGGGTGAAGGCGGTGGAGGAGCAGGGCCTCGGCTACCGCGACGTGAAGACGATGGCCAGGGCCTCGCTGGAGCACGCCTTCGTGGAGGGCGCCAGCGTCTGGAGCGACGGGCGGCGCTTCACCCCCGTGGCCGCGTGCGCGCCGGCCGCGGGCGGGTTCGCCGGGGCGCGGTGCGGCGCGTTCGCGGCCGGGAGCACGCGCGCCCGCCTGCAGCGCGACCTGGAACTCGGCTTCCGCGACTTCGAGGCGCGCCGCGCGGCCGATCCCCCGCCCTGAACGGCAAAGGAATCTCTCACAGGGGTCACGGGGTCACAGGGGATCTGGTTCCTCCGTGACCCCTGTGACCCCTGTGATATGAGAGACTTCTTTTTGTGTCATATCAGGGTCGCGAGACCCGGAGCGTAGCCACGTACGCGGGATCCGGATCGTCCATCCCTCGCGGCGGCGCGAGGGTGACGAGGTGGATGTCGTAGCCGGCGAACGAGGCATAGCGCGGCTGGCCGCCCTCGGTAGCCACGATCACGACGTCCATCCCCGCTCCGGGCGCGCGCAGCTCGAGCTGCACCTTCGCCTCGCCGGCGCGGATGCACATCACGCCGATCG
>DASYJZ010000776.1:0-10042 GCA_035995965.1 Longimicrobium sp.
CCCCGAGGCGTACCTCCCGGGGCTGCGCGTGTTGCGCGGGGGGCAGCCGGTCGGCACCGACTACGCGCGGGCGGTGCAGCGCCCGCGCAGCCGCTACAACATCCTGCTCGAGGCCGGCGACAGCGTGACGGTGCCCACCTACGACCCCACCGTGCTGGTGCAGGGCGCGGTGAACTTCTCCAGCCGCGTGCTGTACGACCCGCGGCTCACCCTGTTCGAATACGTGAGCCGCTCGGGCGGCTTCGCGGCGAACGCCGACCGCGGGCGCGTGAGCGTGCAGTACCCCGACGGGGAGCGCTACGCCGTGCAGCGCCGGCTGGCGTTCTCCAGCGTGCCGCAGGTGCGCCCCGGGAGCACCATCTTCGTTCCCGTGCGCCTCGAGGGGGAGAAGATCAACTGGGGCGACGTCATCACCAAGACGGTCTCGGTGCTCAGCACCGCGGTGACGCTGTGGATCGCCATCGACCGCCTGAAGAACTAGCAGGAGCACCCCCGTGACCCAGCCAGACCCCCGCCCGGCGGCCGCCGCCGACGAGGCCGCGCGCGACGTGACGCTGCTGGACCTCGTGAACGTGGTGCTGCGCTACCGGCGCTCCATCGTGCTGCTGCCGCTGCTGGCCATGGCGCTCGGCGTGGCGATGTCGCTGTCGAGCCCGCGCAGCTACCGCGCCGACGGGGCGTTCCTGCTGCAGGGCGCCGGGGGCGAGCAGTCGTCGGTGGCGGGGCTGGCGGCGCAGTTCGGCGTCTCCGTGCCCGGCGGCGGCTCCGACGTGCCGCAGCTCTACGCCGACCTGCTGGTGTCGCGCCGCTTCCTGGGGCGCGTGGCCGGGCAGCGCTTCGAGTTCTCCGCGGCGGGCCAGCGGCACCGCGGCACGCTCGCGCAGCTCCTCCGGGTGGAAGGGAGGAGCGCCGCCGAGACGCAGCGGAAGGCGGTGAAGCTGCTGCGCGGCGCCGTATCGGCCAAGGTGAACCCCATCACCGGCGTGGTGGGGCTCTCGGTGACCACGCCCTGGCCGGCGCTCTCGGAGCAGGTGGCGCAGCGGCTGCTGGAGATGGTGACCGAGTTCAACCTCTCCACCCGGCAGTCGCAGGCGGCCTCGGAGCGCAGGTTCACCCAGGCGCGCCTGGCGGACGCCGCGCGCGAGCTGCGTGCCGCCGAGAACGCGCTGCAGGACTTCATGCTCTCCAACCGCCGCTTCGAGAACGCGCCGCAGCTGATGATGCGCCGCGAGCGCCTGGCGCGCGACGTCACCGAGCACCAGGCGGTCTACGCCATGCTGGCGCAGGCGTACGAGCGCGCGCGCATCGACGAGGTGCGCGACACGCCGGTGCTCACGCTGATCGAGGGGCCCGCCGGCTCGGCGCTGCCGCTGCCGCGCGAGACGCTGGTGCGCGGGATCCTGATGGGGCTGCTGGGGCTGGTGCTGGCCATCGGCCTGGCGTTCTGGCGCGAGGCGCTGCGCACCTCGCGCGAGCGGCAGGCGCCCGAGCTGCGCGAGTTCATGCGCCTGAAGGACGAGGCGCTGGGCGGCCTGGGCCGCCGCCGCCGCGCCGCCCCCGTGAGCTGACGCCTCTGCCTTGCCGATGAAGTCGCTGGTCCTCGACCTCCTCCCGCGGCCGCTCGCCGCCGCGTTCCGCGCCTACCGCACCCTGCGCCGCAGCCAGGCGGCCGACCGGCGCCTGCGCCGCGACCACGCGGTGGAGCTCACCCCCCGCCAGATCCGCGACCTGCGCGTGCTCCCGGGCCGCGCCGAGCTCCTGGCGCTGCTCCCGCGCGGCGGCGTGGTGGCCGAGGTGGGGGTGGCCTTCGGCGAGTTCTCGCGCCAGATCGTGGATGCCTGCGCGCCGCGCACGCTCTACCTGGTGGACTTCTGGGACCCGGCCGACCCCCGCTACGGCCCGCCCGCGCTCGAGGCCACCCGCGAGCGGATGCGGGAGGAGATCGACGCCGGCACCGTGCAGCTCGTCCGCGGCCTCTCCTGGGACGGGCTGGCCTCGCTCCCCGAGGCGTCGCTGGACTGGATCTACCTGGACGCCGCCCACGACTTCGAGAGCGTGAAGCGCGACCTGGACGCGGCGCTCCCGCGGCTGCGTTCCGGCGGGATCATCGCGGGGCACGACTACACGCGCTGGTCGTCGCAGGGGATCCACCGCTTCGGCGTGGTGGAGGCGGTGAACGCGTTTTGCGCCC
The DNA here is from genome assembly GCA_035995965.1 of Longimicrobium sp. Classification (GTDB taxonomy): domain Bacteria; phylum Gemmatimonadota; class Gemmatimonadetes; order Longimicrobiales; family Longimicrobiaceae; genus Longimicrobium. The sequence continues at coordinate 2,192 of DASYJZ010000776.1, forward strand.
GCGAGGGGTGGGAGCTGCTGTACCTCACCAACGAGTCCGACCGCCACATCTCCTTCGCCATCCGGAAGCTCCCCGCCGACCCGTAGCCCGCGGCGTGCAGGCGAGGCGTCGGGGCGCACCGTCGAAGACCGCCCGCATTGCGCGCCTTCGTGGAGGGAGCTGGCCGCAGGCAGGCGCTCGCGCTGAGTACATCGAAATTTTTTGAAGGGACCCCTGGGGGCTGCGCGACCGTCCGGGCGTGCTCTCCATCCCCCTGATCGAATCGGTTGGCGATGTGCGTGCACGGACGATCGCCGCGGTCGCGCGTGGGCACACCGGCGCGATCCGGCGCGGGGTCCTTGCCCCCCATCCGTATGGGTCCCCATTATATCGCCGCCCCAACGCCGCGCCCGGGTCGGCTGTACGGGGCGGGGATGGGGATGTCGGTGCGGGTTCCATCGCATGGCCGTTGCTGGGACCTCCTTGCGCCCGGGCCCATAGTGGCAGGGCTGTCCACGGGGTAGACGGGGGGCGCGATCCAGGCTAGTTTCAGGGCCGGGAAGCAACCCCGTCGTGGTCCTCCGGCGTCTCCGCCGCACGCTCGACCTTCCACCTGCTCTCCGTGTTCCGCCCCCCCGGGACGACGGACCTGTCACGTCTGCTTCGCAGGTGCCGATGCTGTATGCTCCTCCCCGTGCCGAGGCTCGGCCCGCCTCCGGCGGGCCGCACATCCTCTTCGTGGTGAACGCCTGCTGGTTCTTCGTCTCGCACCGGCTCCCGCTGGCGCAGGCGGCGCAGCGCCAGGGCTTCACCGTGCACGTGGCGGCCTCGCCCGACGAGACCACCGCGCAGCTCGAGGCGGCCGGGATCCGCTTCCACCCGCTGCCCTTCTCCCGCAAGGGACGGCACCCGCTGCGCGAGCTGCAAACCTTCCTCTCGGTACTGGCGCTCTACCGCCGCCTCCGGCCGGACCTGGTGCACCACGTCACCATCAAGCCCATCCTGTACGGGGGGCTGGCGGCGCGGATCGCCCGCATCCCGGCGGTGATCAACGCCGTGGCGGGGCTGGGCTACACCTTCCTGGCCCGCGGGCAGGCGGCGTCGCTCTTCCGCGACCTGGTGCGCTTCGGCTACCGCAACGCGCTGTCGCACTCCAACCAGACGGTGATCTTCCAGAACGACGACGACCGCCGCGAGTTCGTCTCCAACGGCCTGGTGCGTTCCGGCGAGACGGCGCTGATCCGCGGCTCGGGGGTGGACCCCGACGAGTTCACCCCCTCGCAGTCGCCCGCGGGGCGCCCCCTGGTGGTGCTCCCGGCGCGGCTGCTCTGGGACAAGGGGGTGGCCGAGTTCGTGGCCGCCGCCGGCATCCTCAAGGCGCGCGGGGTAGAGGCGCAGTTCGCGCTGGTGGGCGAGCCCGACCCGCACAACCCCGCCTCGGTCACCGAGGAGGACCTCCGCGCCTGGCGCGCGTCGGGGGTGGTGGAGGTCTGGGGGCGCAGCGAGGACATGCCGGAGGTCTTCCGCCGGGCGCACATCGCCTGCCTCCCCTCGTACCGCGAAGGGCTGCCGCGGGCGCTGCTCGAGGCGGCGGCGAGCGGCCTCCCGATCGTGACCACCGACGTCCCCGGCTGCCGCGACGTGGTGCGCGACGGCTACAACGGGTACCTGGTGCCCCCGCGCGAGGCGCGCGCCCTGGCCGACGCGCTGGAGAAGCTCATCCGCAACGCGCCCGAGCGCGAGCTGATGGGCAGCCGCGGGCGGGCGCTGGTGCTGGAGCAGTTCACGCTCGACCGGGTGGTCGCGGAGACGCTGAAGCTCTACCGCACGCGGATGGAGAAGGCCCACCCCGCGCGCATCCGGCTGGGCGCCGCCACCCGCATCTTTCCCGAGCCCACCGCGCACTGAGCCGCCGCCGGAAGCATGGGTCTCACGCAGAGCCGCAGAGGGAGCCACCCGGCCTCTCCGCGGCTCTGCGTCTTTGGATGCGACCCCGTCTTTTCGGGATTTCGGCAGGACGGGAGAGCGGCTCGCCGCTTTCCCAGTGGCGCCGGCGATGGTAGCTTCGCAGGGCTCTCCCGATCGTCGCCTGCTCCGTCCGCGCCGCGCCGCCTCCGTCGACGTGCTTCGCAGCCCTTCGTCCCTTCCCGCGGTGACCGTGCCCTCGCGCGAGCACCGCTTCCTGCTGGCCTGCGCCCGCGCGGTGCTGACCGGCGAGCGGGAGCCGGACCCCGGGCTGGTCGACGGGGTGGACGCCGAGGCGCTCCGGGAGCTCGCCGGGAGCCACGGGCTGCTGCCGCTGCTGGGGCCGTTCCTGGCCGGCTTCGGCGCGGCGGCGGCCCCGCTCCGTCCCGCCTTCCGGGGGCGCTCCCTGGACGACACCCGCTCCGCGCTGGCGCTCACGGCCGAGCTCCTGCCCGTGGTGCGGCGGCTGGAGGAGCGCGGGATCCCGGTGGCGGTCTACAAGGGACCCGGGCTGGCGCTGCAGGCGTACGGCGACCCCGCGCTGCGCCTGTTCGGCGACCTGGACCTGCTGGTGCCCCGCGCGGCGATCGACGGCGCGGTGGCGGCGCTGCAGGAGCTGGGGTTCGCGCAGCAGCCCTTCGCCAGCGAGGACCAGCGCCGCGCGGTGCTGCGCGACGGGCACCACCTGACCCTGACCCGGGCGCCGGTGGTGATCGAGCTCCACTGGCGCTTCAGCAAGCGGGTGTTCGGCTTCGCGGAGGCGCTGGACGGCGTGTGGACGCGACTGCAGCGGCTGGCGGTGCGCGCCGCCACGGTGCCGGTGCTCGCGCCGGAGGACCACATGCTGGGGCTGGTCATGCACGCCTCGCGCGGGCTCTGGTCGGTGCTGGAGTGGACGCTCGCCATCGCCGTGCTCGCCCGCTCCATCCCCGCCGGCGAGTGGCCCGAGGTGGCGCGCCGGGCGGAGGCGTGGGGGTGCGCGCGGGCGCTGCAGGTGAGCCTGCTCCTCTCCGAGGCGCTCTTCGCCACGCCCGCGCCCGCCGGGCTCTGGGCCCGCCTTCCGCCCGACGCGGCCACGCGCGCGCTGGCCCGCGCCATCGCCGTGCACACCCTGGCGGGGTCGCGCTCGCCGGCCTGGTACCTCCGCACCCAGGTGGCGCTGCGGCGCGGCCCGCTCGGCAAGCTCGCCTTCCTGCTGCGCTCGCTCTTCGTCGCCACGCCCAGCGACTGGGCGGGCGCGGGGGGCACGCGGGGCGGGCTGGTGCTGGCGCGGATGGCGCGTCCCTTCCGGCTCCTGCGCAAGTACCTCGGCCGGAAGTCGGCGTGATCCGGACTACGCAGCCTCTTCGATACGAGATGAGAGCACACGGCCCCACGGCACGCACCCTGCCGGAGCGTCCGGTTGCTGGAGGAGCGGGCGGCCCGTATCTTCCGCCCCTCTTTTCCGTTGCGCCGCGCCCCGCGCCGGGGTGGGGACCGGATTCGGGCCGCCGCCCCGCCCGGGCGGCTCCGCGCGCGGACGCCGCCCCCGCCACGCGGCGCGCCGGCGAAACCCGTACCTGGCAGGTTCGATGAAGGTGCTCGTGGTCGCAGGCGCGCGGCCGAACTTCATGAAGGTCGCGCCGATCCTGGCGGCGCTCGCGCGCGAGGGGCACCGCGCCGTGCTGGTGCACACCGGCCAGCACTACGACGCGTCCATGTCCGACGCCTTCTTCTCCGACCTGGGGCTGCCGCAGCCGGACCACCACCTGGGCGTGGGCTCGGGGAGCCACGCGGTGCAGACGGCGCGGGTGATGGAGGCCTTCGAGCCGGTGCTGCGCGAGAGCGCGCCCGACTGGGTGGTGGTGGTGGGCGACGTGAACTCCACCCTGGCCTGCTCGCTGGTGGCCGCCAAGCTGCGCCCCGAGCTGGGGTGCCGCATCGCGCACGTGGAGGCGGGGCTGCGCAGCGGCGACTGGCGCATGCCCGAGGAGGTGAACCGCGTGCTCACCGACCGGCTCGCCGACCTGCTGCTCACCCCCAGCCGCGACGCGCACCCCAACCTGGCGGCCGAGGGGATCGACGCCTCCCGCGTGGTGTTCGTGGGGAACGTGATGATCGACTCGCTCTTCGCCCAGCTCCCCGCCGCCCGCGCGCTCGACGTCCCCCGCACGCTGGGGCTGGAGCCCGGCCGCTACGCCGTGGTCACCCTGCACCGGCCCTCCAACGTCGACGACCCCGACGCCCTGGCGGCCGTGTTCGAGGCGCTGCAGAAGGTGGCGGGGGACCTCCCCGTGGTCTTCCCCCTCCACCCGCGCACCCGGCTGCGGGCGGAGGAGTTCGGGCTGCTGGGGCGGCTGGCCGGGGTGCGCACGACCCTCCCGCTGGGCTACCGGGAGATGGTCTCGCTGGTGGAGGGTGCGGCGGTGGTGCTCACCGACTCGGGCGGGCTGCAGGAAGAGACCACCGCGCTCGGCATCCCCTGCGTGACGCTGCGCGAGCAGACGGAGCGCCCGGTGACGCTGGCCGAGGGCACCAACCGCCTCGCGCCCTGGCCGCTCACGGCGGACGGCGTGTACCGCGCCTTCCGCGGCGCGCTGGCCCGGGGCGGGCGTGCGGCGGGGAGCGTGGTGGAGGGGTGGGACGGGCAGGCCGCCGAGCGGATCGTAGCCGCGCTGGCGGAGGCCGGTTCCGGCGCCGCGCTGGCGGGGGCCGCGGCCGCGGGCGGGTGAGCCCGGTGCCGGCGCGATGAGCGGCCGCGCGGCGCTGCGCGAAGCGGCCGAGGAGGCCCTGCGGCTGCGCGCGTGGGCCCTCCCGCTGCTGGCGGGCGCGCCGCCGTCGCTTCCGCCGCCGGTCGGCGAGCAGGCCTGGTCGGTGTTCCTGGCCATCGAGCGCTGCGCGCTGCCGCTGCGTGACGCGCTCGCCGCCGCCGAGCTGCTGGAGGAGGCCGCGGAAGCGGCGCGGTGCGCACTGGCCGCGCGCGCGGTGAACGAGGCCATGCACGTGCTGGCGCTGCGCCGCGAGGCCGCCGAGGTGGCCGCGCTGCTGCGGCGGCACGGCTGGGAGGGCGTGGTGCTGAAGGGCGGCGCCCCGGTGCTGGGCGGCGGGCGCGAGCTGGACGTGCAGGACCTGGACCTGCTCCTCCCCCCCGACCAGGCGCGCGCACTGGCGGCGGTGCTGGACCAGGCAGGGTACGAGCGCCACGAGGCGGACCTCCCCCCCGGCGCCCCCAACCGCCACCAGCTCGCGGCGCGGATGCGCCCCGGCGGGATGACGGTGGAGGTGCACCTGGACCTCGCCCCGCTGGGCCAGGCGGTGGACCTCCGCGCCGACACCCTGCCGCTCCCCGTGCCCGGGCTGCGGCGGCTGCGCTCCGCGGCGCACCTGTGGCACGTGCTCACCCACGGCACGCTGCACCACCCGGAGCGACGCGGCGCGCTGCGCGACCTGCTGGTGGCCGCCTCGGCCGCGGAGTGGTGCTCGCCCGCCGAGCTGGCCGAGGTGGAGCGGCGCGTCGCCGCCCACCCCCGCGCCGACGTGCTGGGCCGGATGCTGGCCATGGCGCGCGGGCTGGCCGCCGGCGAGGCGGTGGAAGACCGCTTCGCCCGCGAGGCGGCCACGGCGTACCTCCTCTACGCCTTCACCGCCCGGCACCATCCCCCCACCGCGCTGCTGCTGGCGCTGGGCCGCACGGCGCACTCGCTGGCCTCGGGCGCCGGCGAGTACGGGCGGCTCTGGGTGGGCACCCACGTGAGCGCCTTCTCGCGCGGGTACGCGGGCGAGCGCCGCATCGACCGGGTGCTCCCCGGCTTGGGCTACGCCGGGCGCTCCCTCTGGCGCGCCGCCAACCTGGCCGCCGCCGCCGTTCCCGGGGCGTGGCTGGCGGGAACGGCGCGCGCCCTGGCCCGCGGGCGCTAGAGCTAGAGCACGCCGCGGTTGCCCACCGCGGGACCGCGGCCTACTTTCCCGCGCCCCGCGCCCACGCACCGAATTTGGAGGAGCATGGCGATCGAGCCGGCCGTGGAGCAGATGATCGCCCGCGCCAAGGAGAACTTCGCGCGGAGCGCGTACCTGGCGGCGCTGGAGGACCTGCAGGCGGCCGCGGAGCGCCACCCCGAGTTCGCCGACGTGCAGAACCTGGTGGGCCTCTGCCTCTCCCTGGCCGGGCGCCCGGAAGAGGCGGTGGTGGCGTTCGAGCGCGCGACCGCGCTCAACCCGGGGTACGTCGAGGCGCAGCTGAACCTCGCCATCACCCTGAACGACCTGGGGCGCACCGACGAGGCGCACGAGCGCTTCCAGCGCGCCGCCGAGGCCGACGGCGAGAAGAGCGGGGGCCGCTTCCCCAGCGCCGCCGCGGCCCGGCTCGCCAACCTGCACGCGGAGCTCGGCGACACCTACCAGCAGGCCGGGGCGGCGGACGAGGCGCTGGAGGAGTACCGCCAGGCAGCGTCGCTGCGCCCGCAGTTCATGGACATCCGCAACAAGCTGGCGCGCACGCTGATCGACCTGGGGCGCCACGACGAGGCGGTGGCGGAGCTGGAGGAGATCCTGGGGGAGCGGCCGTCGTTCGTGGCGGCCCGCGCCAACCTGGGGCTGGCGCACTACCGTGCCGGGCGGCTGGACGACGCCGAGCGCGAGTGGCGCCGCTGTGAGCAGCAGCAGCCCGACAACGCCCAGGTCTCCGGCTACCTGGGGATGGTCGCGCGCCAGCGCGAGACGGGGCCGGGGTAGGAAAGTGCTGAGTGCTGAGTGCTGAACTGAAACGGCACCGAGGCACTTGGCACTTAGCACTTAGCACTTAGCACTTGTCCTCCCTGCCCGACCCGCAGGGAACCCGAGATTCCGAGCCTCCGCGGCGGGGCGCGCCGCCGAAACGGCAGCCCCGCCGCGGCGCGCGCCTTGCGGCTTTGCTCCCCCGCCCGGACGGGCGAAGGGAGCCGCCCGGACACCCATTGAACATCGCCCCGCCCGGCGGGGTATTCGGCTGCCATGACCACACACCGCACCGGGCGCCGCGCCGCCGCCGCGCTCCTCGTTACGCTTTTCCTCCCCGCCTGCGCCGTGTTCCGCAAGGAGCAGCCGCTCACGCCCGAGATGGCCTACGTGCGCGGGATGCAGGCGTACAACGCCAGGCGCTGGAGCCGCGCCGCCGAGCTGATCAAGCGCTGGGTCGACGCGAACGCCGCCGGCGACCCGCGCATGCCGCAGGCGCTGCTGGCGCTCGGCACCTCGCACGTGCGCACCGGCGAGCACCTCACCGCCAGCGCCGAGCTGCTGCGGCTGGTGACCGAGTACCCGCAGGCGCCCGAGCAGCAGCCGGCCCGCTTCGGGCTGTGCGAGGCGTACCACGCGCTCTCGCCCAAGGCCCAGCTCGACCAGCAGTACACCGCCACCGCCAGCACCTACTGCGCCAGCTACGCCGAGTACTACGGGGCCACCCCGCAGGCCGACACGGCGCGGCGCTGGGTCACGGAGATGAGCGAGAAGCTGGCGTACAAGGCGTACCTCACCGGGATGTTCTACCTCCGGCGCCAGGCGGTCGACGCGGCCGTGATCTACTTCAACGACGCCGCGGCCAACTGGCCCGAGACTCGCTGGGCCCCGGCGGCGGTGGCGCGCACGGTCGAGGCGTACACCCGCATCGGCTACCGCGACGAGGCCGAGCAGGCCCGGCAGCGGCTGCTGCGCGACTTCCCGCAGAGCCCCGAGGCGCGCGCGGCGGCCGCCGCCCCGCCTCCGCCGCCGGCGACGGCGCCCACGGCCGCGGCCCCGGCGCCGGCACCCGCGCCGCCGCCCGCCACGCCGTAGCCCGGGGGGCGCGGCGTGAGGCTGGGCGTCTTCGGCGGAGCCTTCGACCCGCCGCACCTGGGCCACCTGGTGGCCGCCTCGGAGGTGGCCGCGGCGCTCGCGCTGGACCGCGTGGTGTGG